>JACUUF010000015.1 GCA_014859465.1 Methyloprofundus sp. | reverse complement strand
TCGAAATGTCGTAACTTCAATTATATTGAAAATCACAGATTTCACCCACTACCACTAATTGTTATGATACTATACAAATTAATCCAGCTACACAGAAGATAAGTCATTAAAAACAATGATTTTACCATCCAATCTATCAATTATTTGAAATACACACTTATGAATTTTTGGGAAACAAAAAAATTATCAGAAATGACCACAAAAGAGTGGGAATCTTTATGCGATGGCTGCGGCAAATGCTGCCTGAATAAACTCGAAGATGAAGACAGTGGAGAGATCTTTTTCACCAGTGCGGTGTGCGACTTAATCGATTTAGAGACTTGTCGATGCACACGTTATTCTGAGCGCACAAGCTTAGTCCCTGAATGTATCGATTTAAAACAGCATGATTTTGCTGAATATACTTGGCTACCTGCGACCTGCGCTTATCGGCTACTCACTGACGGCAAAAAACTGCCTCATTGGCATCCATTAATTTCTGGCACACAAGAAAGCGTCCAAGATGCCGGCGTTTCGATTAGCAGCTTTGCCATGAAAGAATCTCAAGTCGATGATTTAGAAGATCATATTATTGAGTGGCTGGATTAATAGCACGAATCAATTTAAATACTTGTAAACACCCAAGGCGATAAGCAATAAAACCACAACAGACCAGCCAATAACATCCATATATTGACGTAATTTTGACTCAAAACGCTCACCACCCCAAGCTAGCAGCCCTGCAACCAGAAAAAATCGAGCACCACGTCCAAAAAAAGAAGCCAAGACAAACGGCAGAAACAGCATAGATAAAGCACCGGCGGCAATGGTAAATACTTTATAAGGGATAGGGGAAAAACCGGCAATAAATATTGCCGCAAAACCCCAGTGTTTGAACCATTGCTCCGCTAATTGATATTTAGACCAATAATGCGAACCCTCTAACCAAGGCTGAATCATCTCAAATGCAAAGAAACCGATGGCATAACCTAGCATTCCCCCTAAAACAGAGGCGATAGTGGTAATCAACGCTAAATGCCATGCTTTTTCTTGTTGCGCTAAAACCATAGGCGCTAACATCACATCAGGTGGCACCGGAAAAAAAGAAGACTCGGCAAAACTTAAAGCAGCTAAATATTTAGTAGCGTGACGATGCTTAGCAAGCTGAATAACTTTATCGTATAATTTTTTGAACATTATTGCTTACCCGACAAAAAAGGCACAAAACTCACCGGTTCTAAAGACTCTATTTCATATCCCGTTTCAGTACGAATAACCCGCTGTAACTCTTGCACGCCTCGCTCCTTGCCAATAGGAATCAGCATAATTCCACCGACAGCCATTTGATCCAACAAAGCCTGCGGAATTTCTGGTGGCGCTGCTGCCACTAAAATACCATCATACGGTGCTTTTTCCGGCCAACCCCAGCCGCCATCACTGTGTAAATAACTGACATTACGAATGTGTAAATCCCACAACCTATTTTTTGCTTGCTTATGCAAAGATTCGATGCGCTCAACTGAATAGACATAATCCACTAACTGCGCCAAAACAGCTGTCTGATAGCCACAGCCGGTGCCGATTTCCAAAACATTTTTCATGTGCTGATGATCAACTAATAACTCAGTCATTTTGGCAACAATATAAGGCTGCGAAATAGTTTGCCCGTGACCTATAGGTAAAGAGGTATCTTCATACGCTCGACTCGCTAAGGCATCATCCATAAATAAATGCCTTGGCACATTACGCATCGCATCCAAAATTTTATGACTACTAATTCCCTGTTCAATCAAACGATCAATCATGCGCTCGCGCGTTCGGCGCGAGGTCATACCAATCCCTTCTGTTTGTAATAAGGCCCTCATACAGGTAACCAATCCTTAAGCCTATCTAGTGCGTCATAACGCGTTAAATCTAATTGTAAGGGTGTGACAGATACGTAACCCTGACTAACCGCATAAAAATCTGTCCCTGGGCCCGCATCTTGTTCCGCTCCGGGAGGGCCAACCCAATAAATAGTGCGTCCTCTCGGGTCTTGGCTTTTAATCACGGGCTCTGCTTTATGCCTTTGACCTAACCGCGTTGATTGAAAGCCCTTTATCTCGGACCAAGGTAAATCAGGTACATTGACATTTAACAAAATATCTTTTGCCAAAGGCTGTTCTAATAAGCGCTGTAAAATAATCTGCGCTACTTTAACCGCTGATTCAAAATGCTGTGGATCACTACCAAGCATAGACATAGCCACAGCTGGCAAACCTAAAAACCGCCCTTCCGTTGCCGCTGCAACGGTGCCCGAATAGAGCACATCATCACCTAAATTGGCACCATGATTAATACCTGCAAACACCATATCAGGCTCATCTTTTAACAAGCCAGTAATCGCTAAATGCACGCAATCGGTAGGTGTGCCATCGACTTTAATAAAACCATTAGCCATTTCATGCGCACGTAAAGGCATTTCCAGCGTTAAAGAATTACTCGCAGCACTACGATTTTTATCCGGGGCTACTACAGAAATCTCGGCAAATGACTGCAAGCCATCCGCCAGCGCAATTAAGCCTTGCGCCAAATATCCATCATCATTACTTAACAGAATATGCATTTATTCATTAAACTCTATAAAATTAATCATATTAGCAATTAAACTGACAAAAAACAGCTCGCGTGACCAATAAAACTATAAAAAAAGAAGATAGTCATTTGTTTCTTGAAGCAATCGGAAAAGTAAACCCGATTAAAGCGGATAAACATGCCCTAACACCGACACAAAAACCCAAACCCTACCCTAATAAAAAAAAGCACCAAATTGCCGATAAATTAACCCTTCAACCCACAGAGCCGGTGAATGCCTTGCACGCTGAAGACACCTTAAGCTATACCGCGCCTGGAGTACAAAAGAATGTCTTAAAAAAAATGCGCCGTGGACACTATGGCCTAGATGCTGAATTAGACCTACATGGCTTAACCAGCGCCGAAGCTAAACGAGAGTTCATCAAATTCCTACATTTTTGTGAACAAGATGGCTGTCGCTGCGTACGCATTATTCACGGCAAGGGCTACCGCTCAGAAAATAATTTACCGGTACTAAAAAATGACCTCAATGTCTGGCTAAGACAGCACCAAGAAGTACAAGCCTTTTGCTCGACCGCACAAAAAGATGGCGGTGCTGGCGCTGTCTTTTTATTACTACGCTTGTCCGACAAATACGGCGATCAAGACGACACCCAATACTAAGCGGTACCAAACGAAAGGCATCATGCCAATTTTATTAAGCAAGCTTATAAACCAAGAAATACTCAGATAAGCAACGAGCGCAGAAATCACCGCGCCAATCGACATAAAATCCCAACTGACAAGCACATCTGACTGATATAACTCTAAGGCTTTTAAAGAGCCTGCTAAAGCAATCACCGGAATAGACAATAAAAAAGAAAATTTAGCCGCATTGTCGCGCGTTAAACCTAATAATAAGCCTGCGGTAATAGTAATGCCCGAACGCGATGTCCCAGGAATTAAAGCAATTGCCTGAAATAAACCAACCACAATCGCATCCATTAAAGTCACCGTAGTTCGCTCTTCTGTAGCGCGTTTTTCTGCCCACCACAACAATAGCGCAAAGACCATGGTCGCACCCGCAATAACCAAAGGCGAACGTAATGCCTCCTGCACTGCATCTGATAAACCTATCCCCACCAAACCGACAGGAATTGTGCCTAAACCCACATACCATGCCAATTTAGCATCATCAGTAAAACCTTTACCTATTAAAGACCCCAGCCACGCGCTAATAATCTTAGCTAAATCTTTTCGATAATAAACCACAACCGCCGTCAAAGTTCCGACATGTACCGCCACATCAAATGCCAGGCCTTGATCTTCCCACCCAAGCAATACGGGTAATAAAATTAAATGTGCCGAACTTGAAATCGGTAAGAACTCCGTCAGTCCCTGTAAAACAGCTAAAGCAAGTGCTTGAAAAATATCCATTAAAAATGCCCTGATAGAATAATCATAAAAAATAGTGCTAAAATAGCCAACTATTTTACCTTTATTACTTCTCAGTGATTAACATTATGAATAAAAAAATTGCCCTATTAAGCACGATACTACTTAGCAGTACACTATTAACTGCTTGCTCAACTTTATCAGAAAAATCAGTAGCAAATAACCTAGCTACAGATACAAACACTGTGGTTATGAACAATTACCCAACTCGTGACCGTGTTGAATATGTATTTAATTGCATCGCTAAACATGGCGGTAAATTAGATTATATTGCGCAATATGCTTGTGGCTGCAAGATCGATAAGATTGCTGAGAAATTAACTTTCGCAGAATACGAAGCCGCATCAACCTTCACTATGTTACGCAGCACTCCAGGCGAAAATGGTGCTGTTTTTCGTGACCCAGCGCAATCTAAAGATTTACGCACACGCTTAAAAGAAGCTGAAGCTTATGCCGAAAGCAGTTGCTTTGTAAAATAACAAGATCTATAGCGGCAGACATGCAAGTCTTGGCCCAAGCACTCAAATACCATCATTAGGCTTGGGCGGGCGCATTCAATAAAATCCCATTGTTAAGTTATGCAGCACGGCCAGTCTCCAAACAACTGGCCGCGCTTGCGCATATTATGTAACTTTGATTTCTAATAAACCCAAAACGCCCTAAATTAAGCAACGCGCTTATTTTTATACCAAAAAATAGCCAATAAAATTAATACCAAGCTAAAAATGACTATATTGCCTTGCTTGATATAGTCAATCACTGTTTCACCGTAATAATAATATAGACTGAAGAAGCTAAGGCTAGAGATAGTACAAGCGAGCAAATCAGATAAGGCGAATTTTGTGAAATTCATTCTACCTAGGCCAGCCGTTAAGAATAAGCCATTCCTGACACCAAAGGGAATAAATCGCCCGAGAATTAATGTCATTACGCCATATTTATGATAATAGGCTGAAATTTTAGCAACTCTCTCAGCTGGCACCATACCCGCAAAAAATTTAATTTCAAATAACTTAGGACCAAACTTTCGCCCCAGGCTATAACAAATCAAATCAGAAAAATAAGCCCCCAAATAAACACCAAAAAATAATTGCACTAAGTATTCAGGATGACTGCTCGCCAAAATAGCAGAGATAAATAGCATGGCATCCTCTGACACCGGAATATTAAAACCCGCCAAAAGCAAAGCACCAAAAATAATAAAATGCGCATATTGAATGTTAGCCTGAATAATTTGAAGCAATTCTTCCATTGGTTTTCTCTATTAAATTTAGGGTAGATAAAGGACGCAGTAAGGAATAATAAACAATAATATAGCAAATCTCGGATGCTGTCGGAGTAGCTTAGCTATGCTAGCAAAGCTACTCCGACAAAATGCTTGTATTCCGATATTATTTAATTGCACTTTTCTAAGTAAGTATTAAAAATAAATAAGACTTAGACTGATCAATCATGCTCGCAGCAGAAGGCTTTTACATTAGAAGAGGAATAATAAAAACATTCAACTTACTGTATTCAAATGACTATCACTAACTAGCAATAGCTCGATAGGCTGAGTTGAAATATAACAAAGGATCTCCTTCATTACACTGCTTACTTTGGATTTCGCCGATAATCACCCAATGCGTACCTGCCTTAACTTGTTGTACTACAGTACATTCAACGCTTGCTAAACAGTTTTCAAAAACTGGCTGACCTAACTCTCCTTCATACCAAGCAGTATTGGCAAAGCGCTCTTCCATACTACTGCCACCGGCAAATTGATTGGATACTTGCTCTTGGTCTGCGGCTAGAATATTCACAGCAAATTTTTTGCTTGCTAAAATAGCAACGCCAGTTTCTGCTGCTTCATTGATACACACCAAGATTTGTGGTGGATCCATTGATACACTGGCAAACGACGTTGCTGTCATGCCCTGCTCTCCTTTCGGAGAATTGGCAGTCACAACCGAAACACCACTTGCCCAAAGTTTAAGTGCGTCTTTAAATTCTTGATTATTAATCGCCATAATTCACCTCTTTTTTAAAATTTGTTATTTATAAGCTCTAAGTGCAAAACTAACACTTACTCGCGAATAAACCCATGTTACTGCTTTATTCTGATTGCATAATTTAATCACAAGACAGACTTAAGGTATAATCATTTTACAAATTGATCGGCGACTATGACCTTATTAACAAACGACCCATTCCACTTACAAACAAATAGACTCGGAGATGTTTATGACCATAAAGAAAATGGCTGATTTAGATTTAAAGGGTAAACGCATTTTAATTCGTCAGGATCTTAACGTACCCATTAAAAACGGAAAAGTGACCAGTGATATTCGTATTCGCGCCAGTATCCCCGCGATTGAATTAGCCTTAAAAGCCAATGCTGCAGTTATGCTAATGTCTCACTTAGGTCGCCCAACAGAAGGCGAATTTGATATCAATGCCTCCTTACAACCGGTTGCAGCCTGCTTATCTCAACTTTTAAATAAACCAGTGCGCTTAGAAAAAGACTGGATCGATGGCGTAGATATCCTGCCCGGCGAAGTCGTTTTATGCGAAAACGTCCGCTTTAATGTTGGCGAAGCTAAAGATAGTGCTGAATTAGGCAAGAAAATGGCGGCTTTATGTGATATTTTCGTGATGGATGCTTTTGGTACTGCTCATAGAGCCCAGGCATCTACACATAGCGTCATCAAATATGCCAAAATTGCCTGCGCAGGACCTCTATTATCGGCCGAACTGGATGCCTTAGGTAAATCATTAAATCACCCCGAAAAACCAGTTATGGCAATCGTTGGCGGATCTAAAGTTTCCACCAAATTAACCGTTTTAAAAACGCTTTCAGAAAAGGTAGATCAGCTTATCGTCGGTGGCGGAATTGCCAATACCTTTATCGCAGCGGCCGGTTATTCAGTAGGAAAATCACTTTATGAAGCAGACTTGATTGATGCTGCAAAAGCATTAATCGCTAATGCAAAAGCCAACAACTCAGAAATTCCTATTCCAGTTGATGTTGTCTGTGCTAAAGAATTTGCTGACACTGCAGTAGCCACTATCAAGAACGTGAGTGATATTGCCGATGACGATATGATTTTAGATATTGGACCCGAAACAGCAAAATTGTATGCTGAAAAATTAGCAACAGCAAAAACAATTGTTTGGAATGGTCCTGTTGGCGTCTTTGAAATTGAACAATTTGCTAATGGCACAAAAGTATTGGCACATGCCATTGCTGATAGCCGCGCATTCTCTATTGCTGGCGGCGGCGACACCTTAGCTGCTATTGATAAATATGCGATTAACGATAAAATTTCTTATACTTCGACAGGGGGCGGTGCATTCTTAGAATTCCTAGAAGGTAAAGAATTACCAGCCATTACCGCACTCGAAGCAAAAAGCTAGAAATACTATAAATAAGCCGTGTGAAATTAGAGCGATTAACTTTTACGCTTCCCCGCTAAGAGCCAACGCATATTGCTAATGCTAATTTCACACTCACTTATATTTTTTCAGCATAAAATAATCATTTGCACCAAAATAAACCCGCACACTTATAGCCCTTAACACAAATTACACTCCCTAAGAACTAAAAAATATCTTATAATGACCAGCTGAATTTTATTAAATCCATATAAAGGCTTAAAAATGGCAAGAGTTACCGTCGAAGATTGTTTAGATAATGTTGAAAACCGTTTTGAGTTAGTTTTACTAGCTGCAAAAAGAGCGCGTCAGCTAGAAAAAGGAGCTGAAGAATTTGTTCCGCGCGGCAAAGATAAAGTAACCGTTATCGCGCTACGTGAAATTGCTGAAGGGCATGTCACTAATGAAAATATTGATATGTTACATCAAGTTGGCGAGCCTTCCGACAATTACTTCACATCCATCTAATCAATGAACGCTCAGGCCACTCCATCTAGTGCAAATAGTCCTGAGCACATTCTGCTTGCTCAACTAAATACTCTACTCAGTGAGTATTTAGAGCCTACCCAGCTTGAACAAGTCCATCAAGCCTACCAATTTAGTGAGCAACATCACTTAGGCCAATTCCGAAAAAGTGGCGAAGCTTATATCTGCCACCCTCTTGCCGTTGCAATTTCTCTCGCACAAATGCGTATGGATGCGCACGGCATTATGGCGGCGATTTTGCATGACGTCATTGAAGATACCGATGTCAGTAAACAAGATATCAAAGAATTATTTGGGGAAGAAGTTGCCGAATTAGTCGATGGTGTCACCAAACTAACTCAATTAAATAGCATCACTAAAGCAGAAGCACAAGCAGAAAACGTGCGCAAAATGTGCTTAGCAATGGCTAAAGATCTACGCGTTATTATGGTCAAACTTGCTGACCGCTTACATAACATGAAAACACTAGGAGTGATGCGCCCTGATAAAAAATTTCGCATCGCCAAAGAAACATTAGATATTTACACGCCTATTGCTAATCGACTAGGCATGAATAAAATTCGCCATCAGTTAGAATCATTATGCTTTGAAGCGATGTACCCTATGCGTCACCGCATTCTAAAACAAGCGATTAAAAAAGCACGGGGTCATCGCAAAGAAATTATTGAAACGATTAACAATTCAATAAGAAATCGCCTAGATCAAGCCGACGTTATTTGCGAAGTACACGGCCGAGAAAAGCACCTCTATAGCATTTATAAAAAAATGCACCTGAAAAAACTTTCTTTCTCAGACATTTTTGATGTCTACGCTTTTAGGATTCACTGCGAAGATGTAGATACTTGTTACCGTGTTTTAGGTATCGTACATAACCTATTCAATCCTATTCCAGGAAAATTTAAAGATTATATTGCCTTACCTAAAGCAAATGGCTATCAATCCTTACATACTGTTTTAATAGGCCCTTATGGCGTACCTATTGAAATACAAATCCGTACCCATCAAATGCACCGCATGTCAGAATCCGGTATCGCTGCACACTGGCTATACAAGTCGGAAAAAAACGCGAACTCAAATTCCAAAACACGCGCAGCCGAATGGGTGCATGATTTACTAGAAATCCAAAAAACAGCCGGGAACTCTCTCGATTTCATCGATAGCTTAAAAATAGACTTATTTCCCCAAGAAATTTTTGTTTTTACCCCTCAAGGCAATATCATCAAATTACCACGTAAAGCGAGCATTGTTGACTTTGCTTACGCCGTGCATACCGATATCGGTAACTCCTGTGTTTCCGCGCGTATTGATAAACGCTTAGTTCCACTACAATCCCAACTAGATAATGGCATAACAGTAGAAGTCATTACAGCGTCGTGGGCGCGCCCCAATCCGCTGTGGCTTAATTATGTAATAACCACCAAAGCACGCACAGGCATTCGCTCCTATCTCAAGCACTTCAAACAGCAGGAAGCGATTAATTTAGGTCGTCGCTTATTAGAAAAAGAACTAGCCGACCTTGGCAGGCACGCCGACGACATAACCGAAGAGATGCAAGCCCAGCTACTGACTGCACTGAAATACACAACGATGGATGATTTACTAAGCGACATAGGCTTAGGTAATAAAATGCCATTTTTGGTCGCAAAGCAGCTCAATCAAGAAGATATCCACGCCCAAATAAAACTAAACGATAACGAAAAACGCAAGAAAAGCCCGCTTATTATCAAGGGCACTGAAGGCATGATTGTTACTTTAGCCAAATGTTGCCGACCTATTCCTGGCGACCCAATCATTGGTTACTTTAACCCCGGAAAAGGCATTGTTGTGCATAATCATGAATGCCGCAACACGCCCGATGGCCGCAAAAGACCAACCGATTGGCTAGAAGTTGAATGGTGCCCAGAAGCCTCAGGCGACTACCCGGCAGAAATACGCATCGAACTCGAAAACAGACGCGGCACATTAGCTACCATTGCCTCGACAATATCCCAAATGGACTCGAATATAGAAAACGTCTACATTGCCGACCAAGACGCTCGCGTCTCCGTTGATATTGTTACTTTAACAGTAAAGGATAGAGTGCATTTAGCCAACATCATGCGTCAATTAAAAAAATTACCTATCGTCTTAAAAATCACTCGAACAAAAGCCTAAGGAGTTACTCATGGAAAAAGAAATCATTCAAACAGATGCGGCACCACAAGCAATAGGCACCTACTCACAAGCCATTAAAATTGATAATACTGTTTATTTATCGGGTCAAATTCCACTAGACCCAGCAACCATGCAAATAGTTGATGGTGATATTAGCGTGCACATCCGACGCGTTTTTGATAACCTACAAGCCGTCGCACAAGCCGCAGGCGGAGAGTTGCAGGACATAGTTAAACTCAATGTTTTTTTAACTGATTTAGGACACTTCCCTATTGTTAATGAAATCATGGAGCAATATTTCAGCCAACCTTACCCAGCGCGCGCAGCGGTTGGCGTTGCCGCCTTACCTAAAGGTGTTGGCGTAGAAATGGATGCCATCATGGTTTTAAGAGCACCAGAGTACCATTAAATATTTATGCAGCGGACTCAGCTAGCCCGCTGCTAACAATACCCCACCTATTTACCCTATTAATATGGACTCACAGGGCATTCTAAATCAGTCAGTCGTAACATTAAAAGGCATCGGCGGACAAACTGTGGTTCGTTTAGAAAAATTAGACATACGCCGTATCCGCGATTTAATTTTTCACCTACCCTTACGCTACGAAGATCGGACTCATATTCAAGCGATCAATACTCTCACTCCCGGCTCCTGCGCATTAATCTGCGCCCGCGTTGTTTCCAGTACTATTCTCGACCGTGGGCGACGCACCTTGATTTGTCAAATTACCGATGATAGCGGCTACCTGAGCCTGAGATTTTTTCATTTTACTGCTAGCCAACATAATAATCTCAGCCCAGGAACATTGCTTAGCTGTTTCGGGGAAATAAAAGATAACTATTCGGGTTATGAAATGATTCACCCCGAATACAAAATCATCCAAAGCCCCGAAGATTGCATTACCAACGATACTTTAAGCGCCATCTATCCGCTGACCGAAGGACTACGTCAATCCAGCATTAGAAAGGCTGTACAGCAGGCATTAACTCTATATAACAATAGCCCTGAAGCTTTACCGGACTTACTGCCCAGCGTTTTATTAAAGCGTTATCGTTACCCCAGTCTTGAGCAAGCTTTAAATAAATTACATACACCCGCAGCGGGAGTTTCTGTTAATGCACTACAAAACAATCAAAACCCTGCTTTAACACGCCTAGCTTTTGAAGAGTTTATCGCCCACCAACTCAGTCAGTTACATAAAAAAAACAGCGAGCAACATTGGCAAGCTCCCTTATTAAAAAGCACACAGCAACTCAGTCAGCAGTTTTTGGATGGTTTACCGTTCCAGCTAACTAAAGCACAACAGCGCGTCATACAAGAAATAAAAGCCGATTGCTGCAAAAACAGGCCCATGCTACGCCTAGTTCAAGGCGACGTTGGCTCTGGAAAAACGGTGGTTTCTGCTTATGCGGCCTTACTGGCACTCAGCAGTGATTATCAAGTAGCTATAATGGCACCCACCGAGCTACTCGCTGAACAACATTTACGTAATTTCAGTCTATGGTTTAAAGGGTTTAATACCCAAATTATCTACCTAACTGGCCAACTTAAAGGCAAAAAACGCGAGCATGCTTTAGCTGCAATTGCTGATGGCAGTGCCGGCCTGATTATTGGCACGCATGCTTTATTTCAAGATGCAGTCAATTTCGCCCGTTTAGGACTCGTTATTATTGATGAGCAACATCGTTTTGGTGTCAATCAACGCATGGCCTTAAGAGATAAAGGTCACAATAACAATAGCAAGCCACACCAATTAATTATGACGGCAACGCCAATCCCCAGAACCTTAGCAATGCTTAATTATGCGGATCTGGATATTTCGATTATTGATGAATTACCGCCAGGTAGAATTCCCGTAGTGACACGCGCCATTCCTTCTGAACGTCGAGCAGAAATTATTGCCAAAATCACCAACTGGGTTAAACAAGGTCGGCAAGCCTACTGGGTTTGTACTTTAATTGAAGAATCCGAAGTATTGCAATGTGAAGCCGCCGAAAATACCGTGACCCTACTGGCTGAAATGCTCCCTGATGTACGCATCGGTTTAGTACATGGACGCATGAAAGCTGCTGAAAAAGACCAAGTAATGCAAGCTTTTAAAGCGCACGAGCTAGATTTATTAGTTGCCACAACGGTTATTGAAGTAGGTGTTGATGTACCCAATGCGGGATTAATGATTATTGAAAACCCTGAGCGCTTGGGCTTATCCCAACTGCACCAATTACGCGGCCGTGTCGGACGGGGTACTGAAGACAGCTTTTGCATTCTGATGTATCAATCCCCGCTATCCAAGACGGCCGGTGAACGCCTTAATATCCTAAGAGAAACCAGTGATGGTTTTATTATTGCTGAAAAAGACCTAGAATTACGCGGCCCCGGAGAACTGATGGGCACCAAGCAAACCGGACAACTGCAATTTAAAATAGCCAATTTAGAGCGTGATGCCGCTTTATTAGAGCACGTGAGTGCAGCGGTCGAAATCATTCAAGAAACTTGCCCAGAAAACATTCAGCTTCTGATTGAGCGCTGGCTTGGCACAACCACCAAATATGCAGAGGTTTAACTCGATTGCGCCATACAAGTAGTTTATACAGCAAAGAACCCACCTGGTTTTGTAGTCGCTTAAAAAGTCGTTTAACTATTCCCGACAAGGCTGCTTCATGGATTTTTGAAGCGGGCTCGATTACTCAGCGTCTGCGAAACTACTACGGTCCCCGTGTACAAGTACAAGTATTGAACAATACTTGGCAGCGCACTTTTATATCAGAAAGTCGGTTATTAAAATTACCACAGTCAAAATACTCACTGGCGCGTGAAGTATTACTATCTATTGATGACACCCCATTAGTGCTAGCGCGCACTATCTTGCCTGAGCAAACCATTAAAAGTGTGCAATACAATTTAGCGCATTTAGGTTCGCGTCCTTTAGGTGAAGTTATTTTCTCTTACCCTAAATTAGAACGCTTAGCACTAGAAATCAGTCATGTTTCGCATCATGCATGGCGCCCTGAAATACAACAATTAACTCAAATACGCCAGCCTTTGTGGGGGCGAAGAACGATTTACGCTATTCACCACCAGCCAATGCTCGTTAGTGAATTCTTTTTACCCGAAATTTTAAATCATTAAGGAAAAACAGTATGCGCTATTTACACACCATGGTCAGAGTAAAAGACTTAGCCGCCTCACTGCATTTTTATTGCAATCTTTTAGGTTTACAAGAATCACATCGCATAGAAGATGGAGCAGGTCGCTATACTTTAGTTTACTTAAATGCACCCGCTGATGCAGAACTAGCCAAAAACACTCACTCGCCTTTATTGGAATTAACCTATAACTGGGATACTGAAGACTACACAGGCGGGCGCAACTTCGGTCATTTAGCTTTTGAAGTAGATAATATTTACAGCTTTTGCCAAGATTTGCGCGATAAAGGCGTCACTATTAACCGACCACCGCGCGATGGTCATATGGCATTCATTCGCTCGCCAGATGAAATTTCCATTGAGTTATTACAAAAAGGCAAGCAACTACCGCCCGCTGAGCCTTGGGCCTCCATGCAAAATACAGGCGTCTGGTAGCTGATAAAAAACCTCTTATAGGAGCCCGTTTTGGAAGATAGTTTTTTAAAGCTTTTATCTATATGCTCCGAGGTTAAAAGCTTGCATATTATTAGCCGCAAAAAAAAACGCCGAATGCAGATAATGCATTCGGCGTTATAAAGTATAACTATGATAACGAGGAGGAATCATAATTTATTGGTACAACAAGGAGAATAAACTACATAAAAACTTTAACTTAATTTTTTATACGACTCGTTAAATGCACATTGCTAAAAATAGCAGCAGCAGCGAACACGACCGCTGAAACAATAAAATCGCCTGAGATAAAACCAAAAATTCCAGTAACAAATAATAAACCAACTAAGATATCTTTTTGTAAATCAGTCATGGTATTTCCCTTAACGGTAAAAAGTAATTAATTTAAGTAACTGATAGCTACTATACAGCAACACAGAAATCCGACAATATACTTAAATATCATTAGTTTGTTTCCAAAAATGAAACAATATTTCTTGCGCTTGCACTAAATAGTTCAGGTTTTTTTAGCTGCCAAACTGCTCGCCAACCCTACCCTACATTAAGGCTCAAGCACCATACATGCTCAATATTATCTGGATTTTCTTTTTTATCAGCGCTTTTATTACCGCCTTATTCAAATTACTCTATTTGGGCGAACAGGCCATATTTACTGAATTAATGGCTGCCTTATTTGCCATGTCAAAAACCGCTTTTGAAATTTCCTTAGGTTTAACCGGTGTCCTGGCTTTATGGCTAGGCATTATGCGCATTGGTGAACGCAGTGGTTTTATCGACTTACTAACGCGCGGATTGACGCCCTTATTTAGTAAATTAATGCCCGAAGTACCTGCGCATCATCCAGTGCTTGGCGCCATGGTCATGAATATATCCGCTAACGCCTTAGGCCTAGATAATGCCGCTACGCCTTTAGGCATTAAAGCCATGCAGGAATTGCAAACCTTAAACCCCAATAAAGAGACGGCCAGTAATGCGCAAATTTTATTTCTGGTCATTAATACCTCAGCGGTCACCTTATTTCCCGTCACTATTTTTACTTATCGCGCTCAATTAGGTGCAGCGCATCCCACTGACGTATTTATTCCTATTTTATTAGCCACTTATATGTCTACGCTTTGTGGTTTATTAGCCGTGGCTTGGGTACAAAAATTGAATTTATGGGATAAAACTATCCTTTCTTATTTAGGCGGTTTTAGTGTATTAGTCGCTGGCATTATTTATTATTTCGCACAGCTCGGTCAGGCTGACATGCTGTTACAATCGGCACTGATTAGCAACCTGATTTTATTTACGCTGATTATTATTTTTATTGCTACCGCAGCTTACAAAAAAATAGATGCCTATCAAGCCTTTATTGACGGTGCGAAAGAAGGCTTTCAAACCGCTGTTGTCATCATTCCCTATTTAGTTGCCATGCTAGTTGCCATTGGTGTTTTCCGTGCTAGTGGCGCATTGGAGCTACTAATGAATGGAGTACGCTTTGCCGTGATTCACGCCAATTTAGATCCGCGTTTTATTGATGCCATGCCAACCGCTTTAATGAAACCCTTTAGCGGCAGCGGTGCACGCGCAATGATGGTCGATACCATGCAAAATTTTGGTGCCGACTCTTTTGCTGGGCGCTTATCCTCTATTGTGCAAGGCAGTACCGAAACCACCTTTTATGTTTTAGCGGTGTACTTCGGTGCGGTTGGCATTAAAAATATTCGTCATGCGCTGGCTTGTGGGATAATAGCCGATTTTGCGGGGATTGTTTCCGCAATCTTTATCGCCTATTGGTTTTTTGCATAATGTTAGTTCACCTTAGAACCCTCGGTTGTCGCCTTAATGAAGCAGAATTGGAAAGTTGGGCGCAAGCTTTTCAAAAAAAAGGCCACCAAATTACCCGCGAACAAAATGAAGCTCAGCTGATTATTGTTAATTCCTGCGCCGTTACACAAGATGCCGTACGCAAATCACGTCAGCTTATTCGCCGTATTCATAGAGATAACCCCAGCGCAAAAATTATTGCCAGTGGTTGTTATGTCACCCTTAATTCTGATGAAGCGGCGGAATTATTAGGTGTTGATTTAATCGTTAGCAATCAGGATAAAGACCGTCTAGTGGAGCTTGCCATTCAAGAACTAGACATTCCGACCATGCCGGCAATGTCTACCGAGCCCGGTGAAATTTCTTTATTTAGCCGTGGTCGTCAACGTGCCTTTGTTAAAGTGCAAGATGGCTGTCGTTATCGTTGTACTTTCTGTATTGTGACTGTCGCGCGCGGTGAAGAAAAAAGTACACCAATAGAACAGATTGTTCAGGAGGTAAACCGACTGGTTGAACAAGGTATCAATGAAGTTATTTTAACTGGCGTACATTTAGGCGGTTATGGTTCAGATATAGAGCAAAACTTAGGCCATTTAATTAGCGCTATTTTGGAACAAACAAGCGTTCCACGTTTGCGTTTAGGTTCTTTAGAGCCGTGGGATTTACCAGATAACTTCTTTACTTTATTTAACAATCCACGCCTTATGCCACACTTACATTTACCGTTGCAAAGCGGTTCAGACAGTGTGTTAAAACGTATGGCACGACGCTGTAAAACGGAAGAATTTACTCAAATTGTTGCTGCTGCACGCGCTCAAGTACCGCATATCAATATCACGACCGATATTATTGTTGGTTTTCCGGGTGAAACAGCACAAGAATGGCAAGATAGCTTTGCCTATATTCAAAGTATCGGCTTTGGACATATTCACATTTTCACTTACTCGACACGCGCCGATACCAAAGCGGCAACATTAGCCGAGCAAGTCCCTAATGCGCTTAAAAAGCAACGCAGTCAGCAATTGCATAAACTCGCAGAAGCAATGAAACAGGAATTTTTCCGCCAAAACCAAGATCAATCCTTTGAGGTTTTATGGGAAGGTCAAAAAGAACAGATCAACGCACAAACTCATAAAGTGTTTGGTTACACCCCCAATTATTTGCGCGTTGCGACCATTATAGATAATAGCCAGTCATTAGAAAACCAAATACTTGAAGCTAAAATCACTGCAATTACTCCGAAGTATCTTTTGGCTGAGCTTGCTTAAGACCATCACACCGATAAACAAAGCCGATCATCGTTTGCTTAGTTTTAGTGCTGGTTAACTTGGCATTTTCATCAAATTGCTGCTGTATATAGACAAGATTACCGCCCATTTCATAGGCTTTATTCTTCATTTGATTAGCAGCGCCTTTATGAATATTGGCATCTGACATAAAATCACCTGAAACCATGCCCCCATCAGAAGCTGAAGCCTGTCCTATAAACTCGCAGGCTTCTTTTTTAGGTTGCGTATAAATAAGCTGTACAGTCCCAGCTCCCTCATTTAAATCAATCGCACAACTATTGATCATCAAAATAAACAGCGGTACAAATCGCTTAAAAATAACGACAATAAAACTATTCACTTTGATTCCATCCTGATGGTTTTTTAAGCGTATAGCCACGTTTTAAATCTAGTTCACGCTGTAAGGCTTTTGCATTTTTCAAGGCTTGTTCTTGTCTTAAAGCTTGCTCTTGTTTCAGAATCTCCTCTTGTTTCAGAATCTCCTCTTGTTTCAGAATCTCCTCTTGCTTCAAAGTCTCTTCGCGCTTGAGCTCTTCAGGCGTTTTAACTATTTCTTTCTTAACAAAGCCATCTTGCCTAAAAAAAGTCAGAATAAGATGCGTCAGAGCACTTTCTTGCTTAGTGGTAAAAATATATTGCGCATGCTCTTTACCACTTAATATTTCAAGAATTTTCGGGTTATTAGGTGCTTTATCAAAATTAGCTTTAATCGCATCTATAGAGGGCTCGTTCTCGCTAGCAATAAACAATAAATAACCTGTTAATTTCTCTGGCTCTGCAATAAAAGCAGGTGATAATAAAATCATCCGATTGATTTCTTTTGGTTCCGCCTCCGTACTCGCTTGAGCCGCAGCGCTCGCTCCCATACTTGCAGCTAATATTGAAATTTTAGTCATGCCCTGCTCTTTTAAAAATTGCAGTGCAGCTAAAATATCTTCATATAAAGCGCCCGGTTTATCCCCTAAAGTGGATTGTCCATAGCCTCTAAAATTAATTGCTAAAACAGTAAAATCTTTATCAAGTAAGCGCGTCTGAATAGCCCCCCAACTATCTTTATCAAATGCCGCACCATGAGCTAAAATAACAGCGTCTGAACCTCGTAAAACAAAGTCAGCTTGAATACTGGCATTATCAACCGTGGTAAAAGTCACTTCTTTAGCCAATAAATTCAAGCTAGAAAACATAAGCACAGCAAACAAAAATATACGCATCATATAAATATCCTTTAACAACAGTTTTTCAGGATTATTATTGCACAGCAAAAGTTTAAATCCCACCTGGTACTTTATATATCGGATTATCATGCACATCGTTACCCGGCTTTAATTAAGCCATAATAATACACATATTCAAAACAAATTAGCTATTTCCTGCTAAACTTCAAACTCTTCTTATTTCGCCACGCTTTCATTAATCATGACCGATTTTTCTCATCAGGCTTTAGCCATTAACCAAGCGGCTGACGCAATACTGAAACATAAAGTTAATAGCCTACAGGTCATTCCTGCCGTCGCTATTAAACTGTTACGGTTAACGCATGATGAAAATACCGATGTTGGTGACTTATCAATGCTGATAGAAACCGAGCCAACCTTAACCGCAAAAGTATTGCGCAACGTAAATTCGGCTGCCTTTGCTCTCGCGCATAAAATTACCTCAATTAAGCAGGCGGTAAGTATTTTAGGTTTTTCTGCGGTACGCCAACTTGCGTTAAATCAATTATTTTATAACAAGCTTATAGACCACAAATCTAAGCAACAATTTGACCAGCTTTTTTTCTGGCAACATTGCTTATTTGTAGCCTCACTCAGTCGCGCCATAGCAACCGCCTTAAAACACCCTGACGTTGACCTTATTTATACTGCTGGCCTGATGCATGATATAGGCAAAATAGTCTTAGAAACCCACGGTAAAGTCAGTTACAGCGACTTTATTCTTGCCTGTAAAAATGACGAACAACCTACTTTATTAGGCGAGCATGACCTCTTTGGCTTAAACCACGCCGAAATGGGCTATACATTCTGTCAGCAATGGGATATTCCTGAGCAAATTAGTGCAATCGTCTATTGTCACCACGAATTACCCGATGACAATAGTCCTTTTGCCATTTATAAGCGCGATATTGCGATTGTTCACTTCGCTAACTATATTGCCTGGATGCAAGGCATAGGCTCTATTGCTCTTAATAACTCACCTGAATTGCATGCTGAAACTTCCAAATACCTTGCTATTGAAAAACCAGATTTGGAAAGTTTACTCAATCATGTTGATCAAGAGATGCAGCATACGCGTGAATTTTATGGCATACAGTTCCCTAATATTAATCGTTTGCGCGCCGCATTAGTGCAAACAACCTTACTGCTAAGCACCCATAATAAACGCAATAGCATTGCCGAGAGACGCACTGATAATATTTCCATTACCAGCCTAACTACGCCCCACAAGAGTCTGATCTCCAGCGAAATAGTGCCGTGGACATTAGCTGTCATGCAAAAAGATTTTGCTTTTGAACGCTTGGTAATGCTTGACATTAACCCCAAACAACGCAGTTTAACAACAACTTATACATGGCCAGAGTCAGTTGATAAAAATAGCTTACAAGCATTCAATATCAAACTTGATGAGCTACCCAGCACTATCTTAAATAGCTTACGCGAACGTAACGCCATCATTATCAATACTAATAACGACAAAAACAGGACAATTCTCAGGCAATTTGATGTAGAAGAATTTCTTATTATCCCCGTATTAAGTCTCAACCGACTCGTAGCGCTTCTATATGCAGATAAGCACAAAACAAAGACACCAATAACAGATAATTGCATAGAACAAATCAATCCCATAATTCATGAATTAGGCGTCGCCTTGGCTAATGCTAAACGCTTTGAACTAGAAAAGAAAAGAGCGGAGCTTGACCCATTAACAGGATTATTAAATAAACGCATGGTCACCGACTTCTTAACTCAGACCTTTGCATTAAAGCCTGAACAACTCAGTAAAGTTGCTATTGGCTTTATTGATATTGATTATTTTAAAAAATTTAATGACACCTGCGGCCATCAAGCGGGTGATGATGCACTTAAAATCGTCGCCCAAATTATGCTCACGCTGACACGCCCTAGTGATTTTATTGGCCGTTATGGCGGTGAGGAATTTGTTTTTATCCTACGTAATACCGATAAACAAGGCGCTTATAGTTACGCTGAGCGTATCCGCCAAGAAATTGAGCGCAAAGGTATTATTCTGAGTCAACGTTTTCAAGGTCATGCCCTCACCGTGAGTATAGGAGTTAGTTTATATAGCCCTAATTTCAGCACTTATCAAGAAATGGTCGAAGTCGCTGATACTGCTATGTATAGCGCAAAAAGTGATGGCCGCAATTGTATTAAAATCAAATAGCATATCTCTCGCCTATCAAGCTGCCTGCCAGCAAGCTAACATTTGAAAGTAGCTGTATTTTTAAGATAAAATTACGCATCAAGCGCACTCGCTTCTATCTTATTTCTAGGGAAAAACAACTCCATGTTAAATTTTCTAATTAAATATCGTGGGATATTTGTGGTTTTATTTGTCTTACCGGCCTCTATGATTTTTAAAGCCTATATGACTACTCGCAATCGTCTGGTTTTCTGGCTGCATAGCGCGCCCGAAAAACACAACGATAAAGTTAAAAAAGTACAACAACAAGTCAAAGCCTGGCAACAAAAAACCGGCGGTGCAATCCCCATGTGTACTGCTCGTCCCGGCTGGCAAGCGATGTCACTCAAGCAAGGTAACTACAAAAAAACTCACTATCAAGTGGATGTCAGTTTAATGGACGTACTGGAGATTAATGCAGAAAAAGGCACTGTACGTGTTGAGCCAATGGCTAATATGGGGCAAATTTCGGCAACTTTAAAACCGCTCGGTTGGTCTTTAGCTGTGGTACCTGAATTAGATGCTTTAACCGTCGGCGGCTTAATTAATGGTTTTGGTATTGAATCCAGCTCACACAAATATGGACTGTTTCAGCATATATGTGAAAGTCTGGAAATAGTGACCGCTGACGGTGAATTAATCACATGCTCCAAAGAGGAAAATAGTGAGCTATATTACGCTATTCCCTGGTCTTATGGCTCACTTGGCTTTTTAGTCTGTGCAGAAATTAAAATTGTCCCTAGCAAGGATTATGTTCATATCAGCTATATTCCTTATAAAAACAAACAAGCATTAATTGAGCGCTTTTCAGAGGAATCTTTAAAACCATTTGACCAAGCTTATGATTTTATTGAAGGACTTATGTATTCGGAACAGGAAGGCGTATTGATGCTGGGTAACTTTGCCGACACAGTACCTGCGGGAAAAACTCGAAATGCATTGAATAATTTCTGGAAACCGTGGTTTTATGAACATGTACGTAAGATATTAAACCAAGGACAAGCGCGAGAAGAATACATCCCGTTACGTCACTATTACCATCGCCATACCCGCTCTTTTTTCTGGGAAATGGCGCAAATTATTCCTTTTGGCAATAGCGCCTGGTTTCGCTACTTACTAGGCTGGATGTCACCGCCCGAAATCTCTTTAATAAAATTGACAGAAACGGAAGCAATACATGAACTTTATGACACTCATCATATGGATCAGGATTTCTTATTGCCCTTAAGCACACTAGATAAATCACTCGCTTATTTTCATCAGGAAGTTGATTTCTATCCTTTATGGCTGTGTCCTATGCGCGTCTTCGAAACCCCGATACGCGGTATGGTTAATCCGTTAGCAGAAGAACAAATGTTTGTTGATGTTGGTATTTATGGTGAACCTAATGTTGCGCATTTTAATGCCAAAGAGACAACGCGTAAATTGGAAGCCTTTATGCGTGAAATAGGTGGTTTTCAAGCTTTATACGCGGACACCTACCAAACTCGCGAAGAATTACGCGAGATGTTTGACCATACCTTACTGGATAAATTACGCGAGCAAACGGGAGCAACCAAAGCTTTTCCAGAGCCATTTGATAAAGTCTCGCGTGCGGCCAGAACATAAGTTGCACTGAGATTGCATTAAATCAAGCCCTTAATCCGATACTGTCCTTTGGTTTTTAAAGTCACAGTGACGGGTTTTGAGCTTGCATTTTGCCAATACCAGCCATGTGTGCCGGTAAATGGCGCAACCAGGAGACCTTCAGCTTTATTCGCTGTGGTTTCTTGGTAGCTTTTAAAATAGCCTGTTTTATTACCGGCTGGTTCGCCATGAAAATCAAAATATAATTGCGCGCCATCACTTGCCCATGCATAGGCCATTTCAGCCTGCTGATCCAGATAAAACTTATATTCTAACTCTGAAGCTGCTGGAATAGTAATCATCACTATATCCTGCCAATCTAGCAGGGCATTACCTGTCGGACAGGCAAGCACCGCTTTTTCACTTTGTGCGACTGGTTTAGCCAATACAGTCAAACCCAGCGCCTTACCCAGACCTGTTGGATCAATCGCATATTCAGCTGGCCCAACAAACGCAATTAAAACAAAAAATGCAAGACATGCGGCACTCACTATACTAATAATCAGCGCTTGTAAAGATTGCACTGGGATATTTGTTTCATTCATCAACATTACACCATCAAGATAAAGCCAACCATTTGATAACCAAATAAAATTAAACCGCCACTCATTAATAAAGTATTCACTAGCACTGCAAAACCATAATAACTGGCAAACCGCCGCCAAATATTCAAAGCCAGTAAAATAAACAATAAGGCAAAAATTTGCCCCAGCTCAACTCCGACATTAAAAGCCAACAGATTTTTCCATAAATCTTGTTGCGGTAAGGCAAAATCCTGTAATTTTGTCGCCAAGCCCAAGCCATGAAATAAACCAAACACCAACACGGCCACCTGAGTATTTGGCTGATAAGCAAACAGCCGCTGAAAGCCACCTAGATTATCAAAGCCTTTATAAACAACTGATAAACCGATAATGGCATCAATTAAATAAGCATTAACTGCCACATCACCTAACACACCAAAAAACAAGGTTAAACTATGACCCAAAGTAAACAGACTAACATAACGAACAATATCGCGCGTACGGAACAAAAAGAAAACAACCCCAAGCAAAAATAACAAATGATCATAGCCAGTAACCATATGCTTCGCACCTATATATAAAAAAGGTCCAATAGCAACCCCCTGATTAGCCAATAAAAACTGTTTAGTATTCACATCAACACCGTGCGCAAAGGCAACCGGTATGAATAAGATCGTTAATAGCAGCAGCAATAAAGCGTTAAAACTAATTTTTTTTATAGAATACATACAACCAAGCAAAACAAGGGTAACGGGTGTTGCATTGTAACAAAAACTGATTAAACTGAGCTTTTTGTCAGAAAAGTTGATCTACAATACTTTTGTTCAGGTATTTTTTGATGCTCAGGCATATTCAACGAATAACACAGTAGATTCACTGCCAGCTAATACGCTAAGGCTGATTTCCAAGCATTCGCTTAATTTCCCACAAAGCTCATAAGACAAAGATAGATTAAAACACTGTCGGGCGCAGTTTTATGCACACGTATTTAGAAAACACTGAGCCACGCCCTACAAGTCATTCATTAATGTCTCGTTAAAAAGTCAGCCTAAAACGACATGCCAAAACTCTCTTGGTAACGTTGCTTAAATTGCGTCATCGTAAAGCTATGGTTTTGTGTGCCATTATGTTCAATTTTTATCGCACCCAATAACGACGCAATACGCCCCGTCGTTGGCCAATCATATTCACTCAAAATACCAAACAATAAACCTGCGCGGAAGGCATCACCACAGCCTGTTGGATCTTTTAATTCTTTCGCTTTAACCGATGGAATATCAATACATTCACCATTACTATAAATCTTTGAACCCTCTCCACCTAAAGTAATCACTAAAGCGTCAACTTTTTCAGCCATTTGCTCTAAAGTTAAACCCGTACGCTCTTGCATTAATTCCGACTCATAATCATTAAAAGTTGCCCAAGTCGCCAACTCTAATAATTCCAGTAATTCCTCACCACTAAACATCGGCATACCTTGACCTGGATCAAAAATAAAGGGAATTCCTGCCTGAACAAACTCTTTAGCATGCTGCTGCATACCTAATTTACCATCAGGAGAAACAATTCCTATTTCGATACCAGAGGCTTGTGCTACCGAATTAAGATGCGATTCATTCATTGCCCCTGGATGAAAAGCGGTAATCTGATTATCATCTTGATCAGTCGTGATATAAGCCTGTCCAGTGTAATGATCATCTAACTTACTAATGTAATCACTGGAAATTTTACATTGACTCAACCACTGTGCATACGGCTCAAAATCATGACCCACAGTGGCCATAATTTTAGGTGTTTCACCCAATAATTTTAAGTTATACGCGATATTGCCGGCACAACCACCAAACTCTCTACGAATCACAGGCACCAAAAAAGACACATTCAGCATATGTACTTTATCAGGCAGAATATGGTTTTTAAATTGGTCATGAAACACCATAATCGTGTCGTAAGCCATAGATCCACAAATCAATGCACTCATTTATTTCTTTTCCTCTTAAATTAAAATCAACGCCCACGTTAACGCGGCTAATGCCAACGATAACATAACTGCAGCAGAACCTATATCTTTTGCTCTACCTGACAGCTCATGATGCTCAAATCCTATCCTATCAATAGCCGCTTCAACCGCTGAATTTAATAATTCAACGAGCAATACCCCCACCAAACTACCAATCAATAATATCCTTTCGATATTATTTTCGGTCAACCAAAGTGCTAAAGGAGCAGCGACTATCAATAAATAAATTTCTTGTCTAAAAGCCTCTTCATGTTTCCATACCGCCTTAAAACCGGCTACTGAAAAAAAGAACGCATTCACGATGCGCTTTATACCTTTTGCATTTTGATTTGCCATTTTCCACAAAATCCTGTCAAGTAAAATATAGTTTTAATTAGTCTCGGCAAAACGCCGTAAGACACTCTAAGCTATTGATATATAAAGATGTATACTTTTTAGACAATGTAACAAAACTGTAATAATTACAGCCATTTAGCATTACTACTTGCAAATTACCCACAAAGTTATCCACAGCTTTTGTGGGTAACTTTATTTAAGCCATAAAGACTTAAAAACCAAACACCTACAAATATTTTTAGTGCCTTTATCAAGTTGAACACAAACGACCCTCAACTAAATACGGTCATAAGGTTCACCGCAGCCTTTGCCTTTTTATTTATTCTTGTACACAAAATCCTGTCAAGCTAAATAAAAGCAACGCCAAAACAATGACACTCATAAAATCACACGTAAGTTACTGATTTATAATACCGTATAGTTTTCAAACAATTTAACAAAAGCATAATAATTACAGCCATTTAGCATTACTACTTGCAAATTACCCACAAAGTTATCCACAGCTTTTGTGGATAACTTTATACTGCCCAGCATTTTTACCACTGAGACTGTTACCGAATAAATCTAAGCAATCGACTCAGCATAAGCATCCGCATCTAAAAGCACATCTAAATCAGCAGCACTGTCTATTTTTAAACTAAATAACCAAGTGCCGTAAGCATCTTCATTAACCAATTCAGGAGCATCTACTAGCTGTTCATTAATGGCGATCACTTCACCCGCAACAGGGCTGAATAAATCAGAAGCCGTTTTAACTGACTCTACGACTGCGCATTGTTCTTTTGCTGCTAGTTGCCGCCCTACTTCCGGTAACTCTATATAAACTAAATCCCCTAGCTCTTCTTGAGCAAAATCGGTAATACCGACTTTAACGACAAGATCGCCCTCTAACTTTACCCACTCATGAGTCGCGGCATATTTTAATTGTTTAGCAAGTTCACTCATTTTTCTCTCACTTTGTTAAGGTTTAAAAACAGATTACAATTCCTTTGCTTGAATATTATTTTACTATAAAGCTGGTTTTCCCCCAGCGCTTTACCTTGAATATCTTATAATACTAAAACTTAATCTCTATACTTGAGTTAGCGATTCACTAATCAGATATAAGCCTTAGCTTTATACAGCCCCCCATCTAGCTGTCATAGATTAAGGCCACACGCCAAGACCTGCCAATACACAGAATTTATATGTCACTACTACACTGCTTAGTTATTTCATGCCTCCTCCTATTGAGCTTTACGAGTCATGCCGACGACAGCATGACTGAGCATAATCTCGCCATTGAAAAGTCGATACAACGAGTAAGTGGCATAACGACCATAAAATTACATAACACTTTCTTTAATCCCAAAATTGAAACTTTTGCGAGCTTAGTCGACTTAGTCCCATTACTCCAAGCGCGTGCTAATTATTTTAAAGCTTCGGCAGAACAACAAACGGCGCTCTTACAACTAGAGCAAGCGCAACGCAATATGCTACTCGCACAAAATTTACAACATGAAAATGCGCTTTCCACACGCAAATTACGCGAACAAAAAAACCTGCTAGATATTGCCAAAGTCAATGTTCAAACGACTCAATATCAAAGCGCGACACTACGCCTACAATCAGAAGCGCAATGGGGGAAAACCGTCAGCCACTGGTTTTTAAGCGATCAAGACCCTCACTTTCTTAACCTCAGTCAAGGTCAGCAACAGCTTTACTTGCTTTATCTCCCTACGCAATTAGCAACGCCACCAACTACTGTTACCCTACAAAACGCCAATCAAAATGAATCCGAACAATCGGCACAGTTAATTTCTTATGCCCCTATCTCCGGCATAAGCCAACAAGCGGGCACGCCCTATTTTTACCTGACTGATAGTGCATTTGACGGACATCATCGACGTGTCAAGGCTCAAATTCCAACGCAAGAAACTCCCCTATCTGGCGTGATTATTCCAGCATCTGCTTTAGTCTGGCACTTAGGTCAAGCCTTTGTTTACACGCAAATCGATGACCAACACTTTAAACGTATGCAAATCGATCAGAAAAAACTGATAAATTCAGGCAATTACTTTATCCAGCAGGCGTTACAACAAGATGACATACTGGTGATTAATGGCGTACAAATGCTCTTATCGGAAGAATTTCGCGGTCAAATTCCTGCTAATGACGATGATGATTAAAAACAACATAGCAGCTTCCAAACCGTAATAAATACCCCCCTCTGCCAATCATTCCTACGCTCCTAATAGCGCCTGTGACACTGCACAATGTCAGGTAACGCTGAAGTATTGCCTTTAAGTTCCCAGGCCAGAGCATGGCAACTATCAAGGATAGTTAGCGGAGTATTTATTGCCTGTTACCTTAAATCCATACATTAACCCAACACCTATGCTTGCACATCTCATGCGATTCTCGATTCGCTTTTACGGCATTGTCATAACTATAGCCTTATTGATTTTATGCTACGGGAGCTATCGCTTTGCCAACGCAGGCTTAGATGTTTTTCCTGAGTTTTCGCCCAAACAAATTATTATTCAAACAGAGTCCCCTGGATTTTCAGCCGAACAAGTCGAGATCTTAGTGTCGCAAAGAATCGAATCCTCACTCAGTGGTTTACTCGGCTTAAACACCTTACGCTCTGAATCGATACAAGGACTTTCAATCGTCACCGCGATTTTCGATGAACACAGTGATATTTATCGTAACCGCCAATTAGTCACTGAGCGCCTATCTAGTTTGAGTACACAACTTCCTGAAGGTGTACATACACCAACCCCCGTTCCGCTGACTTCTTCTTCGGCAACCGTACTCACCATTGGCCTCAACTCCAAACATAAAAACCTGATGCAATTACGGGATCTAGTGGATACCTTGCTTGTGCCGCGTTTGCTAGCGGTACATGGCGTTGCCGATGTCAATATTTTTGGTGGGGATATTAGACAAGTTCAAATCCAACTCGATCCCATAAAATTACAACACTTCAATTTATCCATCAATGAAGTCATCGAAGCTGCCACGCACATAGGCAAGATACAAGGGGGTGGGTTTATAGAAAACAGTAATCAACGCTTTACGCTACAAGTCACTGGTTTAGCAACGACGCCAGAACAATTAGGCCAAAGCATTATAAGATATAGCGATAACAACACTTTACTCTTAGGCGATATAGCGGACATTCAATATGCGCCAGAGCCTGCAATTGGTGCCGCACAAATTATGGGTGAATCAGGGATCGTAATGATGGTTATTGGTCAATTTGATGCTAATACATTAACCGTTTCCAATGCCGTCGAACAAGCGTTAACCGCCTTTGAACCTTTGTTTGCCGATCAGCAGATTAATTTCTATAGTCACTTATTTCGCCCCGCCGATTATATACAAAACTCAGTCAGCAACCTGTCCAGCCATTTGCTTTTAGGTGGCTTATTTGTCGTGCTTATTTTATATGCCTTCTTATATAATCTACGCACCGCGTTTATTGTCGCTGCTGCCATTCCCATTTCTTTAATCAGTGCTGCTGCGGTTTTGCTCGAATTTGGTGTTAATCTTAATATCATGGTGTTAGGCGGCCTAGCCATTGCTTTAGGCGAAGTGGTTGATGATGCCATTATTGATACCGAAAATATTTTCCGCCGTTTACGCGAAAACCGCGCATTAGCTAAACCACTCGCCACGCAACACGTCGTTTATGCCGCTTCGATTGAAGTACGGAGCTCGGTGGTTTATGCCAGCTTTATTGTGGCGTTAGTGTTTGTGCCACTATTAACCTTAGAAGGCGTTGCTGGGCGGCTATTTGCGCCACTCGGGTACGCCTACATTCTAGCAATTTTAATGTCACTAATCGTTGCTCTAACGCTCACGCCCGCGCTTTGTTTTGTATTTTTAAGTAACAATATACAGTTGAATACCACGCCGCCGCTGATTCGTTTATTAAATCCACTTTACACGCGTTTGCTCAGCGCTATTGCCACACATTTCAAGCTGATTGCCCTGATTAGTTTGATTTTGTCTGTTTTTATGCTGAGCCAATTTTTTACCTTGGGTAATAAGTTTTTACCTGAATTGCGCGAAGGTCATTATATCGTTCACACCACCAGCATTCCGGGTACGTCGTTACAAGAATCGATTCGTCAGGGCAAACAAATTACTGCACGACTGCAAGACATCCCGCAAATCGAGTCTGTTTCTCAATGGACAGGCCGTGCTGAGCGGGGCGCTGATACCTATGGCAGTCATTACAGCGAATATGAAATACGCCTAAAACCTGTTTCTGGTGCAGATCAACACGATGTATTAGAACAATTACGCGAAATTCTAGCCGATTTCCCAGGGCTATTATTTGAAGCCAATACCTTTTTAACCGAGCGGATAGATGAAACTATTTCCGGCTACACTTCGCCTGTTGTGGTTAATATTTATGGCAATGACTTAAATCAGCTAGATAAAAAAGCCCAAGAAGTCGCGGCATTAATGCAAGAAATTTCAGGCGCGACTGACATACAATTACGCTCTCCTCCCGGCACGCCATTCATTCAAATCCATCTCAATCAAGATAAACTCAAATTCTGGGGCGTACAAGCCCAACAAGTCTTACAAACTGTCCAAGCCGCTTATGAAGGGCAAGTGGTCGGCACGCACTTACAAGGTAACCGGAGTTACAATATAGCGCTGACCTTAAAGCCTGAATGGCGCCAGCAACCCGATCTTATCGAACAATTACCACTGCGCACGCTGAGCGGCAAACTGATTACTCTCGATGAAGTCGCAGATATTAAACATAATGAAGGGCGTTACAATATTCTGCATCAAAATGCACAAAGAAGACAAAGCATTACCTGCAATGTCACAGGGCGTGATGTCGCGTCGTTTATGCAAGAACTAAAAGCAAAAGTCAGCAGTAATATTAGCTTTGAAGATAGCACTTACCCAGAATATACCGGGGCCGCTATTGAACAAGCGCAAGCCAAACAAGAGTTAATATTGCATGCACTACTGGCCAGTGTTGGAGTGCTTATTTTTATTTATATCGCCATTAATAATCTGCGCCATGTAGGCATTACTTTAATCAATATTCCTTTTTCACTTATCGGCGGTATAGTCGCTGTTATTCTAACTGATGCCACCTTATCCGTTGGTTCTATGATTGGCTTTATTACTTTATTTGGTATTACCGTGCGGAACAGCATTATGCTGCTATCACACTATCAACATCTGGTCGAAGATGAGGGTTTAGAGTGGCATTTAGACACTATGCTAAAAGGCGCTCAGGAACGCTTGCCCTCTATTCTCATGACCGCCTTAGTGACTGCATTAGCGATGTCTCCTATTGCTTTTAATAGTGATAATCCGGGCTTAGAAATCATGGGGCCAATGGCGGCCATTATTATCGGCGGGCTTGCTTCATCGACTTTACTTAATTTACTCTTATTACCGCTGATGTTATTACGCTATGGTAAATTTAAGGTTTTACCAACACTATCTAAATGAACAATCGCTAATGTCAGGAGAGAAAGTTCCATATTTTCTTAGTCTTATGTTTAACTAGACATCAATGGTAAGCAATTTTCTTGACATTATTATGAAGGATTAACTATTTACACGCTGTAACATAAATTTCATCTATCTCTGATAGTATTCAAACTGTTTCAGTAGCCACAGTGGCAACTAATAAAATTTTTCGTCCATTAAAATACCAAGAGTTTGATTATGAATAATACCTATCGAACCATCTGGATTTCAGATTTACATTTAGGTTCCACTCAGTGCCAAGCTGATGTGCTTCTTGATTTTTTAAAATACAATGAAAGTGAAACCCTTTATTTAGTCGGCGATATTATCGATTTTTGGTCTCTTGCCAAGAAAATGTATTGGCCTACCGCCCATAATACAGTCATTCAAAAGATTTTGCGTAAAGCGCGGCATGGTACGCAAGTCATCTATATACCCGGCAATCATGACGAAAATGTCAGAGAATACGATAACTATGTTTTTGGTGATATCACGGTTAAAAAAACAGCCGTACATACCACCGCCTCAGGAAAAAGATTCCTCATTGTCCATGGTGATGAATACGACACAATTGCCCAATGTCACAAGTGGATTGCCAAGATAGGCAATGATGGCTATGACTTCCTGCTCTGGGTCAACAGGATTATTCGTACTGTTAGAAGGAGGCTTAACATACAATCAAATTTCTCTCTCGCAGCTTATGTGAAGTTTAAAGTGAAGAATGCGGTGCAATTTATTTCTGATTATGAAGCAAGTATCGTCAACACACTTAAAGATCAAAATCTCGATGGTGTTATTTGCGGCCATATACATCATGCAGAAATTAAAGACATGGATGGTTTTTTATATATTAACACCGGAGATTTCGTGGAAAGTTGTAGTGCGATTGTAGAGCACAATGATGGCTCCCTAGAGCTGATAAAATGGTCCATCACAGAATCAGAAGCAACGCTTAATGATACGGTAAGTCTTAACGCACTCAACCAAGCCAATTAACTGGATTGCTAGGGGGCTTATACTTACTGTCATGCCGCTAAAAGCTCGCTTCTCCAAGGTTAATCCATGCGGTTTTTTACCTACTGGAATAGTTTGCTTATCTGTTGCTCTTTTAAGCAAATAGCTCACGGAGTCCAAGGTTAGCATAACTGAAGCTTCTGCGCGACCGAGTGAAAATAATCCTGCTTGAGAAAGTCGCGTTTGTAAATGCCGCAAATCAAATTGTCTAAGTATCAGATATTAAGTATCTTTTTCAAGCCGCTTTGTTGAAACTTCTTTTTGCAAAAAGTTCTTTTTCTTATTTAAACCCAGTAAAACTAAAGCAATAAGAACAGTAAAAACAAAGCTTAAGGCTTATTAACCCAAATCTCTTAGAACTTAACCGGCAGTTTTTGCAATCTCCAAATATCCTGATTGTATTCATTGATGGTACGCTCAGAGGAAAATTTACCGCTATGGGCGACATTCATAATACTCATGCGCGTCCAGTGCTGCTGATCACGATAGGCATCTTCAACACGTTTTTGAGCATCAATATAACTGCGAAAATCGGCTAAAGTCATCCAGGGATCGGCAGGATTTTTAAGCGCTCCAATCAAATCATTAAAAATACCTGGCTCAAGTTGATTGAAATGAGCACACTCCAGCAGCTTCATAACCCGCCGTAAATCTTCGTCCTGATCAATAAGTGATTCGGGATTATAATGCTCTCGTCGCGCGACAATTTGCTCTTCAGTCAGGCCAAATAAAAAGAAGTTTTCATCACCCACCTCTTCACGAATTTCGATATTCGCGCCATCCAAAGTACCAATCGTTAACGCGCCATTCATCATTAATTTCATATTACCCGTACCAGACGCTTCCTTGCCTGCGGTAGAAATTTGTTCGGATAAATCAGCCCCTGGGCAGATTTTTTCCATGGCAGAAACATTATAATCGGGTAAAAATAGCAGGCTTAGCTTGCCTTGAATTTCTGGATCACCATTAATCACAGCGGCAACATTATTAATCAGTTTAATGATAGTTTTTGCCATCTGATAGCCGGGAGCGGCTTTACCGCCAATTAATACACAGCGAGATACCAACTGCTCACCCTCACCGTGTTTAATACGATTATATAAATGAATCACATGCAGCACGTTGAGTACCTGACGTTTGTATTCATGAATACGCTTCACCTGTACATCAAAAATAGCATTAACATTAATGTCCATATCATGCTCTTGCTTTTTATAATCAGCCAAGCGCTGTTTCGCTGCTTGTTTAATAGCCCGCCATTGCTCTCTAAAACTTGCATCATCTGCATAAGGCACTAACTGTTTGAGTAGTGATAAATCAGTCACCCACTCTGAACCAATCGTTTGAGTAATGAGTGCTGCTAATTCAGGATTACAACCCGCTAGCCAGCGGCGCGGTGTGACACCATTAGTTTTGTTATTAAATTTATCAGGCCATAAATCATAAAAGTCAGCGAATAAATCCTGCTGTAATAGCTTAGAGTGCAGTTCAGCAACACCGTTAACGGAAAAGCTACCAACAATCGCCAGATAGGCCATGCGTACCTGTTTTTGCTCGCCCTCCTCTATAATCGACATACGCGCCAGTTTATCGGTATCTCCCGGCCATTTAGCCGATATTTCGCAAACAAAGTGGGCATTAATTTCAAAAATAATTTCCATTAAGCGTGGCAATAAAGACCGCATAAGAGGCACCGGCCACTTTTCTAATGCTTCAGGCAGTAAAGTGTGATTAGTATAGGCCATGGTTTTCTGGGTAATTTCCCAAGCCTTGGCCCAAGGCAAATCATGCCTATCAATTAATAAGCGCATTAATTCCGCGACTGCAATACTAGGATGCGTATCATTCAACTGAAAACAGTTTTTTTCTGCAAATAAGCTAAAATCTTCACCATATAAGCCAACCCAGTGAGCAATGACATCCTGCAAGCTGGCTGACGCCATAAAATATTGTTGGCGCAAGCGCAAAGATTTGCCATTTTCATTCGCATCGTTGGGATACAGCACCATGGTAATATTTTCAGCGCCAATTTTTTCAGCCACTGCCTCGGCATAATCACCAGAATTAAATTCATCTAAATTAAATTCTTCAGTCGCTTCAGCCTTCCACAAACGCAGTGTATTAACTGTATTATTTTGGTAGCCAGGAACAGGCGTATCATAAGGCACGGCCAATACATCATGCGTATCTACCCAAAGCAATCGCTGCACACCCTTTATATCCGTTTGTACCTCAGTACGACCGCCAAAGCTAATACGATGCGCATATTCATGCCTTTTTATTTCCCATACATTACGTAGTCTTAACCAGCGGTCTGGCTTTTCTTGTTGCTCACCATTAACAATTACTTGGGTAAACATGCCATATTCATAGCGCAAACCATAACCAATCACCGGCAATTGCAAGGTCGCACAGCTATCAATAAAACAAGCCGCCAGCCTACCTAGGCCACCATTACCTAAGCCTGCATCGAGCTCACTGGTAATTAATTCTTCGATTTCTATACCTAAATCATACATTGCTTGAGTAGCAACATCGGTAACACCCAAGTTCAGCATTGCATTGCTTAATGAACGCCCCATCAGATATTCCATAGACAAATAAAAGGTGCGTTTACATCTTGCCTGCTTATAGGTGCGATGCGTTTCCTTCCAGCGCTCCATCAAACGATCACGAATGGTTAAACCCAGCGCTTCATAAGCATAATGAGCTTGATGACTATCTTCATCACGCCCCAGCAAATGCACATAATATTCTTTAAAACTATGCACAAAATCTTCTTTTGTTAACCCTTTACTGGGTAATTCGGTAATGGATTCACTCGGTTTACTGCTGATGAATTCTTGATTTGACATAAACGCTCCAAGTATAGGCATTTTTAATGATGAATTATTCTAGTTTTACTAAAAATTGGTGACAGTATTATGTCAGCGCCACAACAAATATAAGACTTTAATAAAATTAAAAAGCACTAAAAACCATAAAAACCTTATAAATCAATAATTAAAGCACGCGAAATTTTATTCACTGTATAAAATACAAATAATAATACCCACAATATAATAATAGTTTTGATGCGAAACCTTTATTTATAATAAAAATACCTTCGTCGCTTTTGAGTAGCTTACTCACCGACACAAGATGAGGCATAAAAATAATAATAAATAATGCCTCAACTATGCATTGCATAGTTTTTTATAAAATAATAACGCGGAAATTCAAATGGCTGAAGAACAAACCAAAGATTATTCAAACCTTTATATCGGCGGTATCATTTTAGTTGCCATTATGGGTGTATTTATCCTAAAAGGCAGAGAAACTGAGCACTTAGACAAATCAGCAGGGTCACACGTCTCACAACAAGCTTTTGAAGCGGCTAATCAAAAGAGAATAACCTCTAAAAACACTTTCGAATAAGCTACAAAAATTCAGCATATTATTTAAACCCAATAGACTAGAACGACTACCGTAAGCGATGAGTAAAGTAGTCATTTTTTAGCAAAAAGCATGCCTAAAAACAGACATTATAACTCTCGCATAGATCCTCACAAAACAGAAGCCTTAGCACAAATCATTACCTAAATGACCGGTCAAATCGCCCAAAATCTAGCCATATTGACAATCAATCCACTGTAGAGCGTACAATTAGCTTACTAGTAGTCGTTCTATAAGTTTTCTTATACAGCAAATTTTGGCATACCTACTATTTTAATCACTATAAATTTGAGGAGAAAAACCATGCATGTAAGCCATGAACAAGCAGAGAAAGCCATTGCCGCAGCGATTGTCGAATCGCAAAAGATTGGCGTCCAAATGTGTATCGCCGTTGTTGATTCCGGTGCTGATTTAAAATCGTTCATCAGAATGGACGGAGCCTGGCTTGGTAGTTCTGACATTGCCATTAAAAAAGCCAAAACCGCTTGTTTTTTTGGCATGAACACCGGTGCTATCGGCGAACTATCCCAACCAGGTGCCCCACTTTATGGCATTGAACATTCTAATGAAGGCTTAATTACCTTCCCCGGAGGTATTCCTATCGTTGATAATGACGGCATTCTAATCGGCGCCATCGGTGTAAGCGGCAGCTCAGTAGAAAATGATCATCAAGTCGCTAAAGCTGCAGTCGATGTCATTGGCCTTGCGGATTTACCTTCGCACCCATGGCGAACCTGATAACCGACGGATCAATAAAAACAAGCATAATATAACCTCTGTATGCTTCTTTCCTTGTCATGCCAACGGCTAATACTCAGAGACTTAAGGTTAAGAGGCATATATGGCGACCCGTATTGCAAGTAAAATTTGTTGGTACCATAAAAGATTGCTGGCACATATCCGGCCTTGCGGCATAGGTATCTACGCAACTTTTATACTTTTAAATGCCATGAATTAAAAAGTGAAGTTGCTCCCTCTCCTGCTGGAGAGGGCTATGCTTATGGCAAATGTCTGCTGTAGTGATTGGTAACGTAGTGAATATACAAACAAAGCCCTCCCTTGCTGGGGAGGGTTGGGTGGGGAGATTAATATTCATGCTTTTTGTTGAGCGTATGGAGTTTAAACAGCGTTGTTAAACAGAGGGGGAATTGATTTCTCCTCATCCAACCTTCTCCCTCTGGAGAAGGCTTTAAGACTTGTGTAGATAGCTGTGCCAAGGAGGTAGCGAACGCATTTTTATACACGAGTTTTCCGTGCTGTTTTTTTCTGCCATTTTAGCACCAGTTCCCGAATTAACGGCCATTCGCCATGGCCAGATTCGCTATTGATATGGCCCGCACGTCCGGCATTATAAAACGCCAGCCCCCAGCGTCTGCTGAGTCGCTGTGCTTCTGCGAATCTCATCCACGGGTCATTCTCACTCGCCACCAACAAACCGGTGGTTTCTAGTTTTTGCTGGGGCAAATGAGCGGCAATCGTGTTGCTAGCAGCAGATGCATGCCCGCTCAGACCTTCCAAGGAGAAGCGCATCGGCGTAGCCGGTGCCACCATAATCAACTGGCTTATGCTATCTGGTCGGCGTGATGCGACCAGACTACTAGCGAGACAACCGAAACTGTGCGCGACCAGAGTGACCGGATGGCCAATTTTTTCGATATGGTTATCAATAGCCTCGGCCCAGCTGAAAAGTTTAGGAGACTCCCAATCGATGCCTTTGACACGCTCGCAGTTGGGCAAACCTTGTTCCAGCGAGGTTTGCCAATGATTTTCATCGCTACCATGATAGCCAGGTACTATAAGAATTTTAGCGTTCATCGCTTGCTCCACTTTCTGTCTGTTTATTCTCTGTGCAATATTAGCTCATCAGGCCTGCGCCAAACGAGCCACGTCATCCGTCCAGGCTGAGACGTTTGCTTGGTAATAGCTGCCTGCCACCGCTTCAAACCCGCTAGCGTAGGCTAAGCTATCGAGCTCTTGATGATTAATGTCCGACAACAAAGATTGCGCCCCAGCGGAAGCCGCCAGCCGTTGCGTCTGTTGCAATTTTTGCAGCAATACCGAGTCTTTTGTTGCGCTGAACCCCTTGGCAGAGACCTCAACCCAGTCAGGAGACAGCGCGCTGATTAAAGCCTGTGCCGAACCGCTGCTCAAGACCGGATAATCGAACTGTAAGGTCAGACGGTAGCCACGTTTACGGTAGTTTTCTAGTCCGGCGATTAACGCTTGGTAATATTGCGCATAATCCGAGCTGAGCCGCAAGGCGATCACGATATTGCCCGTTTCCAGACCGCATTTAGTGATGACTTCCTGAAAATAAGCACCGTGATCTTTTTTAACACCAAGAACATGTCGGGGATCAACTTCCAATTGCAAAAAAACCGGTTCATGCGCATGCGGTAGAAAATTGAGCATGTGCACGGTGCGCGCCAAGCGGTCGAAATTGATGATGGAATCGGGATTAATGGCCGGCTGCGAGGGCAGTGACAGAATCAATTCAAGCTCATGATTTTGCAGATGTGGAATTTCGTTAGTCGCCACTTGCAGACTCGCCGCATAGCCTAGAATTCGTGCAGAATTCTGTGTTTCCCTGACCGCCTCCAAATGGGTGCCGGTTCGAATGGGGCCGAATAAACCCTGCACCAACCCCTCTTTTAATAGAAAAGGCCGCAAACGGGTATGATGCTCCCATTCCAAGCGATCATTAAAATATTCAACCAATTGTTGCAATGGCATTGCTTGCTCCTTGTCGTTACTATCTGGATTTGTGCTTCGTGTTTAAAAAGGGCGGAGAATAAACTCCGCCTGAAGAATATCCCTATTTTGAGGAGGACGACATCACTCATTCCTTCAAGCAATGCTACTGAAATAATCTTCATAATATGGCTATAGCTTAACGAAGTTAACGCTTTTATAAAAACGATATAATTAGAACTTTAAATCTAAAATTTAGATAATGAATCCAGTGTGGCTGTTTACTGTTCGCGACTTCCCGTCTAAGTCCAGAAAATCGGTAATTTCAAGGGTTCACGAACTTACTTAATCGGACTTTTTCTAAAGGCTGTAGGGCGCGGCTTTAGAGGGAAAGCCCCGTTCGCCAGTGACAATTGTTCGCTGAGCGAAAGAGTTGTGAGTTTTGGAGAGGAGCGAATTCCAACAGTGTTAGCATAAAGCACAAGATATCTGCTGCGACGATATGACAGTGCATTGTCATGCCAAGCATAGGAGGAATCTTAAATCTTTAAGTTAGAGAGGAACGAACCTCAAGAAATAAACTTAGTGTTAGCATGAAGCGTAAGATCTCTACGTCAAGATGACAGTAGGGTTGGAATAGCGTTAGCGTTTTCCACCATCGCTAACAAACCAGCATATCAAGCAAGCAATATGCCGGAAAAGGCTACGCTATTCCGGCTTACGTGTTATAGCGGGCAAGGAACAAAGCCCAACCAATGAACTTAGCCAAAGAAAGTTTTACCGCTTTGCAGCTGACGCAAAGTAGCAGCAAGCAGATCAACCTCGGCAAAAGTGTTGTAAAAGGCTAGCGACGGACGTACCGTGCTTTCCAGACCAAAACGACGCAAGATCGGTTGCGCACAGTGATGCCCAGAACGAACTGCGATGCCGTTCTCACTGAGTGCTTTGCCGACGTCTGCAGTACTGTGCCCTTTTAACACGAACGACAACACGCTGGTTTTGTTTTGCGCGGTGCCGATCGGGCGTAATCCTTGGATACACTTGAGCTGTTCAGTCGCGTATTCGAGCAGCTCGTGCTCGTAACGGGCAACATTTTCGATGCCGATGCTTTGCAAATATTCAAGCGCAGCGCCAAGACCGACCGCATCGGCGATATTGCCAGTACCGGCTTCGAAACGCGCGGGTGCGGCTTGGTAAACGATGTTTTCAAACGTGACATCTTCGATCATGTTGCCGCCGCCTTGCCACGGCGCCATTGAATTGAGCAATTCCTCCTTGCCATATAACACGCCGATACCGGTAGGACCGAATATTTTGTGGCCGGAAAAGACCAGCCAATCGCAATTTAGTTGCTGAACGTCAACACCGAGATGCGATACCGATTGCGCCGCATCCAATAACACCTTTGCGCCGACCTGTTGCGCCAACGCGATCATTTCCTCAGCAGGAGTAATCGTACCCAAAGCGTTGGAAACGTGCGTAAAGGAAACCAGTTTGGTTTTGGCACTTAGCAATTTCTGATACTCGCTCAAAATGACCTGACCGCTGTCATCGACCGGAATCACGCGCAGCACCGCGCCGGTCTCGGCACAAAGCTGTTGCCACGGGACGATGTTGGCGTGATGTTCCAACCAACTGATAACGATTTCATCACCTGCGCCGATATGTTGTCTGCCGTAACTCTGTGCCACCAAATTGATAGCTTCGGTGGAGCCGCGCACAAACACGATCTCATTCGGCGATGAGGCATTGAGAAAGCGTCTGACGATCTCGCGAGCGTTTTCATAGGCATCGGTGGCACGCGCCGCCAATTCATGGGCTGCGCGGTGGATGTTCGAGTTTTCGTGAGTGTAAAACTCGCTCAACCGGTCGATCACGACCTGTGGCTTTTGTGTTGTCGCGGCATTGTCAAACCATACCAAAAGCCGGCCATTAACTAATTCGCGCAATATCGGAAAATCACGGCGAAAAGCATGAACGTCGAACGGCGGATGAGACGAACCTAATCCTGCTTCTTGAGCCACACGACCCAATTGCGCTACTTCATTGAGAAAATAATAACCGCCCACCGACTGTGGCGCTGCCAGCGTATTTGCCGGAGCCGTCAGATGTTGCGCCAGTAAAGCTTTTAGATCTGCTTGCAAAGGCAAGCCGCTGGGCTGAAGCGGCTGCCGACCGATTAACGATTGCTCGGCAGCCGGAATCGAATCGTGGGTCGCCGCCGAGCCTGGAATGCCGAAGTCCAAAATTTGCGTTTCTGAACTGGCGGGCGCTTTGGCGGAACGTTGTAAATAATCGCCAAGTTGTGCCTTGAGATCGGCTTCCAGCGGCAAACCGCTCGATTGCAAGGAATGACCGCCAAGAATCGCTTGTTCCCCTGCCAGAATCGGCTGAACCGGATTATGCGTGGCGGCCGAACCCGGTACGCCGAAATCAGCCTCCGTAACCGGCGAGGCAGCAAATAGCGCGTTAGCCCACTGCGTTAACTGGCATTCATCAGGTAGGCCTAAAGCGCTTGGATCGATGTGTGTTGAATTACTTGTAGTCATAGTATTGGTCCACGGCAACATTTTCAAGTACGCCGATGGCGTCTTCAGTCAAAACGGCCAGCGAACAATAAAGTGATACCAGGTATGAAGCGATGGCTTTATGATTGATGCCCATAAAGCGTACCGACAGACCCATGCTCAGCTCGTCAGTCAGGTTGGGTTGATACAAACCGACGACACCCTGGCGACTTTCACCGGTGCGCAGCAGCAGGATGTTGGTGGTTTCATTGGTGACTTTGAGTTTATCCGTTGGAATCAGTGGAATACCGCGCCAAGTGATAAATTGCGAGCCGAATAAACTTAAGGTAGGCGGCGGTGTACCACGGCGGGTCGCTTCCCGGCCAAAGGCGGCGATTGCGCGCGGATGCGCGAGGAAAAACGCAGGTTCTTTCCACACTTTTGCGATCAATTCATCAAGGTCGTCAGGGGTTGGTGCGCCATTACGGGTTTGCACCTTTTGCGAGGGGGCAACATTGTTCAGCAGGCCGTATTCGGCGTTGTTGATTAATTCACTTTCCTGCCTTTCTTTGATGGTTTCAATGGTCAGTCTTAATTGTTCTTGGATTTGATTATGCGGGCTGCTGTATAAATCAGCAACACGGGTGTGAACGTCGAGTACCGTATTGACCGCGTTTAAGCGGTATTCACGGCCCCATTCCTCATAATCGACATAGGTCTGTGGCAACACTCTTTCGTCAAGGTTGGAGCAATCGACCGAGATACTGGTTTCGCTCTTGACCTTGTTAACACGGTAGATACCGGCTTCGACCGACACCCAAGGCAACAAATGAACGAGCCAACGCGGTGTGATCGCTCCCATCATAGGGACGGTTTTGGTCGCATTCGACAGGGTACGGGCGGCTACGTCGCCGAGTGCGGTATGGGCTTCATGGATATCTGCCATGGTTATTCTCCTGGGTTGGGTAAATTACAATTGTGTTTTTCGGATTGAAATTGGGACTATTTTTTTACTTTAAGTTTCATGCTGCATACGGTGCTGGGTGATCATGCTGTCCGGCGCTACGCTCTCAGTCAGCCAGACGTTACCGCCAATCGTCGATCCCCGGCCTATCGTAATTCTGCCGAGTATCGTTGCACCCGCATAGATGACCACGTAGTCTTCGACAATGGGATGCCGTTCATTGCCTTTGACCAGAGTGCCGTCGGCATTTTTTGCAAAGCGTTTCGCACCGAGCGTCACAGCTTGGTATAAACGCACATGCTGACCGATGATCGCGGTCTCACCAATCACCACACCCGTCCCGTGATCGATAAAAAAGCCCTCACCGATCTGGGCGCCAGGGTGAATATCGATACCGGTTGCCGAATGCGCGATCTCCGCAACCATTCGAGCAAGCAAGGGCACGCCAAGGCGGTAAAGAATATGAGCGATGCGGTGATTAATCATCGCCGTGATGCCGGGGTAGCATACTAAAACTTCATCGATGCTGCCGGCAGCGGGGTCGCCTTCATAAGCCGCCTGAATGTCGGTATCGAGCAAACTACGAACCGCAGGTAATTGGCTTGCGAACGCTCGCGTGATGGTTTCCGCTTGCTGCTGCAAGTTTGCGTTGTAGCCGTTATCACGGGAAATGAATTGCAGTTCACGGCAGATTTGTTTGTTCAGCTCGCGCAGCGTGGTGTCGAGTGTATGTCCAACATAGCAATCGATACCCTCGTCGTTCAGGTCAGGTAGGCCTAAACGGTTTGGAAATAATGCCGCGCTCAGTCCGTCGATAATGGCCGACAAGGTTTTTCTTGACGGCAATTTGGGCGGCAAGTTGCGGCGTTGACGGATTTCAAGCGATTGCAAGCGAATTTCCCGCAAGCGAGCGACGATGGTTTCTATACCGAGCGAATGTTCGGACAAAGACTGAGCGCAGTCTTTTAAGCCAAACGCTTTCGCTTTGTTAGATGATTGCTCAGCTTGGTCATGAGCCGAGACTGAGGTGTTCCCGGCGGGCAAAATCTGGTTGTTGTCGTTCATCAAAAGGTGCCTTCTGCATTGCTTAACTAACATGGAGAGCTCGAGCCTTACCAAAATTTAGGCCAAAAAAAAGCCGACGGCCTTTTGGTAAAGGCACGTCGGCTTCCGGTTGTCCAGTCAGCTTGTGTTGCCAAGTAGCATACTGCTATCGGCTTTAGGCTGTCAAGCAGTATCAACGATCTTAGCTTCCCGTCTAAAGCCGCGCCCTACAGTTGACTGAAAAGTTCGATCTAAGCGGGTTCTTGAACCCTTGAAATCAGTAGGTGTACGCGCTTAGATGAAAAGCGATTTTAAGCATCAAATCGCTTTTTGTGAACAAGATCGCAGGTTGGCATAACCTCGGATCAAAGGAAAAAATAACCATTAACCAATGACTGCGAGATAATTAAATTGTCACATTTCTGTCATATTTCTTTGTTATGCTTTATTTATTTTTAGACTATAAAAAAATTAATGAAAGCATATCATAAGATAAAGGGAGTCACTCGGCTATTCCCTGTAACCCTCCTAGCGACAATCTTAACGGCTCCAGTGCTTGCAGATGAGACAATGACGCTTGAACTTTATGTTGATCAGAACAGCGGACAGGTTTACACCACACCCGGTGAAAATCGCATCAAACTAGGGCGCTTCCGCAAGGAAAGCGAAGATGCACCGAACACTGCGCAACTAGCAGAAATAGAACAACGTCTGGCAGCCAAGGAGAAAGAGCTGGATAACAAGCTGAGCCAGTTAGACGATAAAGTCGAGGCGCAAGAAAAAACACACGAGGAATCGGAGCAAAAACAAGCCAAGGCGGACGGCGAGAAAAAGTGGTATGACAAAATTCGAGTGCGCGGTTACACCCAAGTACGCTATAACCAAATTCTATCTGGCGACCGTACTGCTGAATCTGGAGAATCAAGGCTACGTTCGGTGCATGACCGCTCCATCGGCGATAACACCAGCTTCTCACTCAGACGTGTTCGCTTGGTATTTCAAGGCGATCTGAACGATTATATCTCTTTTTATCTGCAACCGGATTTTGCCAGCGGCATCAGCAATCAAAGTAACAACGAACGTCGCGAAAATTTCGTCCAACTGCGTGACGCTTATGTGGATGTTTTCTTCGACAAGGCGCATGAATTTCGCCTACGTGTTGGCCAATCGAAGGTGCCATTCGGCTGGGAAAACCTGCAATCATCGCAAAACCGCCTAGCACTAGATCGGGCCGACGTAGTCAACGCTGCCGTGCCCAGTGAGCGCGATTTAGGTGTCATCGGTTACTACAGCCCAAGCCATGTTCAAGAGATATGGCAACGTCTGAAAGACGACAAGCAAAAACTGTTCGGCAATTACGGCATGCTCGGCTTTGGTGTGTTCAATGGCCAAGGCGTGAATCGAACCGAGAAGAACGATGAATTCATGTATGCTGGTATGGCCACCTACCCGTTTGAAATGGACGCGCTGGGTGACCTATTTAAAGGACAGGTGATCGAAGCAGGTATTTCCGGCATACACAACCGCATCAACGTGGAAAAAAGCGGAGGCGGCACCACGGCTAAACAATTTGGCGAGAATCGCATTGCTTTCCATGTCATCAAATATCCGCAACCGTTCGGTTTCCAAACGGAATGGAGTTGGGGTAAAGGCCCTGAATGGGATGTTGCCAACCAGCAAACCGAAGAGAAAAAATCCCATGGTGGTTATGTACAGGCCATGTATCGTATTCAGGATTTTTACGGAGACTGGATGCCCTACGTGAAATGGCAAACATTCCGTGGCGGCTGGAAATCCTCAACTAATGCGCCAAGAGCCGAGACCGATGAGCTTGAAGTTGGGGTGGAATGGCAGATAATGAAAGAACTGGAACTGACCTTCGCCTACGCCAACATGTCCAGAAAAGAAATTTCCAGCAGCCGTTCTGGTCAGGCTGAGGGCGATATGATCCGTACTCAGCTACAATGGAACTATTAATAGTCGGGCGCTTGTAATCTGGCTTAAGGCGCTTGCTCATAAATATCTGATTGGCATCGCTTGCGCACCTTGGTGCGCAAGCCGAACAATTTAATCACTGGTGACAACCTTGATTCCTAATGCCAGCTTAGGAAGCGGCTTTTAGGCGGAGAGCGAGGAACGAATCCTAACAGATGAGCTTAATCTCAACATTCAATTTCTTTGGCTGCAATTAATAATTCATCAATAAAATGTTGGCTATATAAGGGCAAATAATTGTGTTTCAAATGGGCTATTTTGGTTCTTGAACTGGGAATCAGGTGAGATAAATCCCGGACAACTAAATCCTTATCTATGATTGGATCATAGGCTATTCGCGCAATAAGCCCGACCCCCATACCCAAGCGAACATAGGTTTTTATCACATCGGTATCAGCAGCAGCTAGGGTAATATCCAGCTCAATACCTGCCTGTTTAAATGCAGCCTCAATATTTGATCGGCCGGTAAAACCAGGACTATACGTTAGTATAGAAAAAGCGGCCAGACGTTCAAGGGACACCTCTCCAGTGCTTAACGGATGCTGCTGCGGTACTACTAATGCATGATGCCATTGATAACAGAACTCAATAATAAGATCCGTCTCTTGATCGACTTTCTCAGTACAAATAGCAATATCGGCTTTACGCGAGTGCAATTGATCAATCAGTTGTTCCGGTGACGATTGCAGCATATAGATTTTGACCCCCGGATATTTTTTTCTAAACCGTTGAATCGGTATCGGCAAAAAATATTTGGCCTGGGTATGCGTAGTCGCAAGGTGCAGAATACCGTGATGACTGTCCAGATAATCGGCGGCTATCTGTTGAATATTAGTTTTGGCACAGTGAATGACACTCACCTCTTCCATGATGCGCCTGCCTAAGGTGGTCATGCCGATTAGTTTTTTACCCTGCCTTTCAAATAAAGGCGAGCCTAATTCAGCCTCAAAAAGTTGCAATTGCCGACTCACAGCGGACTGCACAATGTGCATTTTGTCCGCCGCTTTTGACAGATTTAAATTGGTGTCTTGCAGCACACGCAGCAATTCTATTTGATTTAAATTCATGCTAGCTAAACCAATGCGCTTGTTTAACACGCAAAGCAACGGGGTCTTCTTTTTTTAAATCCAATTGGCTAAATTGCTCATTGAGCATTTCCACATAAATCGGTGTGCTATTCGCTGGCGCATTATGTCTAGCTAATTCCAAGCGGATAGTGGAACCTAAATGCTGCCAGTCTTTTAGATACACATGAGCGTCTTCAGGCTTGCTTGCTTTTGCAATGCGAATATCGTGTGGACGTACATGGGCGCTGCTGCCTTGCGCTTGACCATCAATAATACCGGTGCTTTGTAGCCAGTGAGTTTCTTCTTGTTCAACATGGAAGATATTGGTATGGCCGATAAACCTAGAGACAAAATCACTGCTCGGATAGTCGTAAATCTCGCTGGGTGAGCCTTTTTGTTCAATAATCCCTTTATTTAAGACGACAATCTGGCTGGCGACCTCCATTGCCTCTTCTTGATCGTGGGTGACGAAGATGCTGGTGACATGGAGCTCATGATGCAAATGCCGCAGCCAAAGGCGTAAATCTTTACGCACACTGGCATCGAGTGCGCCAAAAGGTTTATCCAGCAATAAAACCGAAGGCTCGACGGCTAAGGCTCGAGCTAAAGCGATACGCTGACGCTGGCCGCCGGAGAGTTGATCTGGGAAGCGCTCAGCAAGCCAATCGAGTTGTACTAAATCGAGTAGCGCATGGACTTTTTCTTTGATTTGCGTTTCTGTGGGCCGCTGTTTTCTATCTTTAACGCGCAGACCGAAGGCAACATTATCAAACACAGTCATGTGCCGGAATAAAGCGTAATGCTGAAATACAAAGCCGATTTGCCGGTTTTTAACGGATTTATGCGTGACATCATCGTTGTTTAAAAAAACTTGACCTTGATCAGCCTGCTCTAAACCGGCGATGATACGCAATAAGGTGGTTTTGCCACAGCCTGAAGGACCGAGTAAGGCGACCAGTTCGCCCTCGGGAATATCTAGGCTAATATTATCTAAGGCACTAAAGCTGCCAAAATGCTTGCTTATATTTTTTAGGTTAATACTCATGCTATTTCTCTTCAAATAAGGGGAATTATGCGCGGTTTGCTGCTTGCCGTTCTTGATATTGACGCCATTCTAAATAGCTTTTCACCACCAGCGTAACGACCGCTAAGGCGGCTAATAACGAAGCACTGGCGAAGGCGCCGACAAAGTCATATTCGTTATAAGTAATTTCTACATGCAGTGGCAGGGTATTGGTCAGTCCGCGAATATGTCCTGAAACCACCGACACGGCACCAAATTCGCCCATCGCCCGAGCATTACACAGTAAGACGCCATACAATAAACCCCATTTAATATTCGGCAAGGTAATTTTAAAGAACATTTGCCAACCACTCGCCCCCAATGATAAGGCGGCCTCCTCTTCTTCGTGACCCATTTCCTGCATCATGGGAATCAATTCGCGTGCCACAAAAGGAAAGGTGACAAATAAAGTGGCTAAAATAATGCCTGGGATAGCAAAAACGATTTTTATATCATAGGCTTCAAGTAATGGACCAAACCAGCCCTGAGCACCGAACATCAGCACATAAATCAAACCAGCAATGACCGGTGACACTGAAAAAGGTAAATCAATCAGCGTCAGCAGCAGACTCTTGCCCCGAAAATCAAACCGCGCGACCGCCCACGCAGCACAGACACCAAAAAAAGTGGTCAGCGGTACGCAAATGGCTGCAGTGAGTAAGGTTAAACCAATCGCAGATAAGGTATCAGGATGGGTAATACTGGCACTATAAACACGCCAGCCTTTGCTAAAGGCTTCAATTAAAACGGTTGCCAGCGGCAAAATTAAAAATAGCGTAATAATGGCCAAAGTTAAACCAACTAGCGTATAGCGTACCCAGCGGGCATCGGCTAAAGCAACAGGCTCTGGACCAACGCTAAGGGTTGCAGCGTGTATGCTCATGATAGTGCCTCTTAAAGTTGTCCGTTACGGCGGCGAATCCACCATTGCAGGAGATTGATGATAAGTAATAATAAAAACGAGATAATAAGCATGGTCAAGCCAATAGCAGTCGCGCCTGCATAGTCGTATTGCTCGAGTTTAGTGATAATCAGCAGCGGGACAATTTCCGAGATATAGGGCATATTGCCGGCAATAAAGATAACGGAGCCATATTCACCAACGCCACGAGCAAAGGCCAACGCGAAACCTGTCAGCATGGCCGGTAAAATATTCGGCAAAATAATTCTTATAAAGGTTTGCAAGCGATTGGCGCCAAGACTCGCTGCCGCTTCTTCTATTGCGGTATCAAATTCTTGCAACACGGGTTCAACGGTACGCACAACAAAAGGCAGGCCGATAAAAATCAGTGCAAACACGATACCTATGGGCTTATAAGCCACTTGCACCCCTATGGTGTTGATAATAATTCCACCAATCCAGCCACGCGGCTCATAAAGCGCGGCCAGCACAATACCGGCAACGGCGGTCGGTAAAGCAAACGGTAAATCGATTAAGGCATCAAAAAAACGTTTCCCAGGAAAAGGGTAGCGCACCAAAGTCCAAGCAATAATAAAGCCAAACAGTGCGGCAAAACTCGCGGCAATCAGCGCGGAAACAAAGCTAACCCTAAACGAGGCTTGTACGCGTTGGCTGCTAAATATGTCCCAGTACTGATCTAAGCTCAACTCCCATGACTTTAAGATTAACGCGCTGAGCGGAATTAACACGATCAGTGCTAGGTAAAACAGGGTAAAACCCAAAGCCGGGCGAAACCCCGGCATAATTTGACTTTGTGGCATATCGTAAGCTCTAAGTTAAATGGCAAAAAACAGCGGTGTTTTATCTCTCATCTGTTTTTGTGTTTGCATCTG
>JACUUF010000398.1 GCA_014859465.1 Methyloprofundus sp. | reverse complement strand
CATGCCAAACAAATCCAGTGTGGCAATAATGCCAGCGGCCACCGCGCTGTATTGCGCAATCCATGCAGCTGCAACCAAACCGACTATTGCAATCGTTCCGCCAATATATTGACCCACTCGGTCCTTTTTAATAGCCCCGGTGAGTGCTGTTTGGTTCATGCTGTGAGCATGATCCTGTTCTTTTTGCGCCATATCTAATATGAGTTTGCGTGCATCTTCGGGGTATTTAGCCAGCTGCTCCGGCGGTGGAATCGGGCCTGAAAAGCTTTGATGATGCGTGGCTGTCATCACAACGGATGCAGGTGAATTTTTGAGAGCTGAGCAAGTTGTATTTGTTGCGGCTGTGTTAAACCACCCTGCTCTAGTTCATCCACTAAAGTGACTAACTGACTTTCTTGCGCTGGGTTGTCTGCGTCCAATTCGTGATTTGCTTTCATTTTTGATTGGTCTTTTGGCGCTCGTATTGCGTTATAGAGGAGCTGAGGTACTTGCCGACTTGTAACCAATGGCTATTTAATCGCGCTGTGACACTGCCTTTTGGTAAATATTGTTGGTAGTTACCAGTTGGCCAAACCTCAATATGGGCTAGACCTTTTATAAAACTGAATTTTGCTTTTTCCATAGGTAAGTCCTTGCACTTTTCACTTTAAAGTTGTTGACATATTATGCCACAAATCGTGTTATAGGCTTTGCACTAGACCTGATTATGAGCCTTAGCAACGCAAAAATACACATCTTTATAAAGCTGATATCCCGATAAAAAAACATACAGATCAAATTTCACACCCTTAAATTGGCATACCGTTTTAAAGGCATTCTCAATATCCTTGACATCGGCATCCATATTAAAAGGCAAAGACCAGACTAATACACCACTGAACTTTCCGGCACATCCTTGATTTAAGAGCCTTTCATACTTATTGATTAACTTTGTCAAATGACCATTATTATTAATAAACAAATCACATATCAGCAAGACTAAATCTTGTTCGGTGTAGTGTGTAATAGACAACGAGGCAAGCTCTTGGCTTACTACATTGATATCCCTTGACCGAGCTGTGTGGCTTCCAAAATCATCCTTGAATTCAACATTTATATATTCGCTGGATAGTTGTAATTGAGAACCTGCAATCCCCCTATCAAACTCATCAAATATTTCTCTCAAAGCATCATAATTAATTGATGAATTTATAACTGTAACTTTAGCTTTTTTACCCTTTAGATAATCAGCACTACCAAGCAAGATTTTGCCGTTTACGTAGTCCATAATCCTCGTAACTTTTGTATCCGGGCTTTCTTTAAACTTCACTTCAAAATGGTACACGACACCATCTTTAAGAAGTTTTAAGTCGCAATCACCTTGTTCTCTTCTAACACTTAAAACCTGATATCCGCTATCTATAAAAAACTTAGCGGTCAATAACTCTACAAAAAAAGAATGCGCCTTTTCAGTGAATTTAAAACCTTTTGCGCCGCCTATTTCACGTGCAAATTCATCTATTAAATCGCTTGGTAAAGAATCATATTCAGCAACAAGAAATTCTTTATCCCACACCACACTTTCAACAAAACTTTGAATTATTGAACTCTGCAATGCTTGCTCAGGATTACTAGCAATATAATCTTTTAACAGGTCTGCTATTTTCTGACGGTTTTCACCAAAACCAGACGTGTCAAACTCTTTAACTTGCTTAATCCAATCTGAAAACAATCTTTTACTTTTAAGAATTCTATAACTCAAGCATTTTCTCCAAAAGTGCTTCTATTTACCCGTACAAACAAATCTAACCTTCCGCGCATAAAGACATTAGGTTGTATTTAAACCCTATACTCGTCTCCGCACACCAGGCCTGGTGGTCTTTTACTTCGGTCCATTGGGTTAGGAAGACGAAGTCGAGTTCGGCTGCTTTTGCGGCTTGGTAGTC
>JACUUF010000397.1 GCA_014859465.1 Methyloprofundus sp. | reverse complement strand
CGCTATTTTTGCTGTTAGTTGCTATGGTCCTGGCTATGTTAAAGACAATAACGAACAGGAACATCCTTTCGCAGTATTAGGCTTGTTCAGCGGTTTGTTTATTTCTGGCATGTTCTTGGTATTGCTCGCAGATGACGCCTTCTTCTTTATGATTGCCTGGGAGATGATGTCGGTCGCCAGCTATTTTCTAGTGGCTTTCGAACATGAAAATTCAGCTAATCGACGTGCTGCATTTATCTATTTAATTATGGCTGAAGTAGGTGCTATCGCGACTATTCTCGCGTTCGGAGTATTAGCTAGCTTTGCTGAAGGGGGGGCGTTTACCTTTGATGCTTTGCGTAATGCACCTCTGTCTAACACCTGGGCGAGTGTTGCGTTTGTCTTAGCTTTAATTGGTTTTGGCATGAAAGCAGGTTTGGTGCCCTTACATGTTTGGTTGCCGGAAGCGCATCCTGTTGCCCCTTCGCATATTTCTGCGTTGATGAGTGGCGTTATGTTAAAAGTTGCTGTGTATGGTTTAATTCGTTTTAGCTTTGACCTGCTGGGCGATATTCAATGGCAGTGGGGCGTTGCCTTAATGATTCTTGGCGCAACGTCGGCATTAGGTGGAATTTTATACGCCATGATGCAACCGAATTTGAAACGCTTACTGGCTTACAGTTCGGTAGAAAATATGGGTATCATTTTTATGGTACTCGGTTTATCGATGATTTTCTTAGCCAAAGGGCATCCCAATCTTGCTGCTTTAGGTTTTGTTGCGGCACTGTTTCACGCCTTTAATCATGCTTTGTTTAAAAACCTACTATTTCTTGGTGCAGGGATTATCCAACATCAAGTGCATAGTCTAAATATAGATGATATGGGGGGCTTAATTAAACGCATGCCGCAGACCAGTAAATTGTTCTTAATTGCGTGCATGAGTATATCCTCATTACCTTTATTTAATGGTTTTGTTTCTGAATGGCTGGCGTTTCAAACAGCCTTGCAAGTGGGTGTCTTAGAGGATGCGATATTACGCAGTTTGATTCCCGTGATGGCGGCCGCTTTAGCGTTGACTGCAGCATTGGCAGCGGCTTGTTTTGTTAAATTATTTGGCATGATGTTTTTAGGCTTGCCGCGCTCGCGCCATGCGGAAAAAGCAGAAGAAACGCAAGACACAGGGATGTTATTTAGTTTGAGCTTATTGGCGGGATTATGCTTTTTATTCGGTATCTTTCCAGGCTTAATGCTTGATCTTCTGGATAATGTCGCCCTACACATAGTAGGGCATGGTTTACCCAATGCAACGGCTGCAGGCTGGTTATGGTTAACGCCTGTTTCCGCTGAGAAAGCATCCTATTCCGCGCCTATCATCCTGTTTTTAGCGGTGATTGCAGGGGGGATTAGTTATCGCTATTTGCGCCGTGATCCTGCCATGGCATTACGCGAATCAGATACCTGGGATTGTGGCTTTGGTGGGCTTACGCCGCGCATGCAATACACCTCTAGTGCTTTTACTATGCCATTTCGACGCATCTTTTCTAAAGTCTGGATCATTAATGAAACGACTGAAAAACAAGCGGGCGCTATGCCTTTGCAAGTGACTGATATTCGCTATGAACTACATGTCGATGATCATAGTTGGCCGAAAATATATCAGCCGATAGAAAAGTCGGTGAATCGAGTTGCGCGTTTGGTTAGCTGTATGCAAACCGGAAATATCCGGGTTTATTTAAGCTATTCGTTTTTTACATTAATTTTCTTACTGTGGGTGATTAGCTAATGAGTATCTTGCTCGCGATTATTCAAACACTACTATTTATTGCCTTAGCGCCTTTATTGGCGGGTTGGCTAAAAGTGTGTAAATGTCATTTACAAAATCGTAAGGCGCCTTCTTTAGTACAGCCTTATCAAGATTTGCTGAAATTGACACATAAACAACCGGCTGTGTCTAAAGAGGCTTCTTGGT
>JACUUF010000105.1 GCA_014859465.1 Methyloprofundus sp. | reverse complement strand
AAATTTATTGGGCAAATTGCTCTAAATCTGTGGCCAAAAAAACTTGACCACTACAATAAACCACCTATAGCATCGATCTAAAGCACTTAATCATTTGCTTTATAGGGAGTTCTTTCATTTCAGGTCCAAATGAAAAGCGAATTGCTCCAGCAATCCTATCATCATTAAGCTTCATCGCACTCAAGACATGGGATAGTTTATAACTATTTGATGTACACGCAGACCCATTAGAAACAGCAACAATTTTTTTCAACGATACCATCGCAGCTTCTGAATTGATACCAGGCACAGAGAAATTTAAAACATAGGGAGAGGTATTTTCTCCATTTTGTACAGCGTTAAGTTCCATTAACGCCCTTAAAACATTTTTCTTTGTCTCAGAAGCAGATAAAAACCACTCCTGAGCTCGTTTTGAAGCTATATCACAAGCAGCACCAAACCCCGCTATTAATGGCACTGCAAGAGTTCCGGGGCGCAACCCTTTCTCCTGTCCTCCGCCAAACATTATAGGTTCTAGAGGTGGTCTTAAGTAACCTCTTCGACGTAATACAAGAGCACCAATTCCTTTTGGAGCATATAATTTATGTCCACTTGCGCTGATTAAGTCTATTCGTTTGTTCATTAGATCAAACGGAAACTTTCCAAAACTCTGTGCAGCATCAACGTGAAAATAAGCTTCGTGGTTTGCAAGAGTTTTACATATATCCGTAATTGGCTGGATCACACCTGTTTCATTATTGATGTGCATTACAGAAACAAGCAATGTATCTTCTCTCAAGGAAGCTCTCAAATCGTTTACATCAACACAGCCGCTTTCTGAGACATCTAAATAAGTAACTTCAAACCCCAAGCTTTTTAAGTATTCAAAAGGTTCTAAAACTGATTTATGCTCAACTTTAGTCGTAATTATATGACGCTTTCCAACTTTTTTACCGAACTCTCTTAACCCCAAAATCGCAATATTATTACTCTCTGTTGCGCCGCTAGTAAAAATGACTTCGGCCTTATCTGCATTCACTATTTCGGCAACCTGTTGTCGAGCTGCCTCAACAATACGCTTCGCATTTAAACCAAACTCGTGAGTTCGGCTACCAGCATTACCAAACTCTTCCAACATCGTCCTACAAACAATATCCGCAACTTCAGGAAGAAGCGGAGTTGTCGCATTGTAATCAAGATATATAGGCATCATATTCCAAAAAATTGAAGATTTTACAAATTTACTTTGTTAACATAGTGTTCGTGCGAACAGAAAGCATGTTCGTGCAAACATTATACAGCCTATTCCCCAAAATAAAAGATTGGAGCCCTCAAGAAAGTGAAGTCACAGATTTTATCAGGTTACAGTTTTCCGGCTATACGAGGAACACAAGCAGAGCAAGACTACTTCATCGTTATGTGCCCATTAAAAAGGTTAAAAAGAATTTTTACCTTTGATGAGTCAGAGCTGATGGCTGAAGATAGAGCACAAAGAGCTCTTAACAATAATCGCGTACCTCAAATCTCAAAATACATTCACGACAACCGAAATAGCTATGCTTTTTCTTCACTTACAGCTTGCATTGAAGGTACGACACACTTTGAACCCATTAATACCAATGGACATGGTACAAAAATTGGGACTCTATTCATTGATGAAGATTCTGATCTTTATTTAACTGATGGACAGCACAGGAATGCGGCTATCAATAAAGCACTTGAAGAGGACCCAAGCCTAGGGAATGAAACCATTTCTGTCGTATTTTTTGTAAACAAAAACTTAAAACAACGTCAGAAGATTTTCAGAGATTTAAACCTTTTCCCTATTCCTACAAGCAAATCGATCGCAGTTTTATATGGAAATTCTCCGGAAGAACAACTCTCGAATAAAGTTGCTAAAGATAGCTCTTTTTTTAATGGCGTCATTGACTTCTCCGATAACCGTCTCAGCAGGCGCTCAGCAAAACTATTTATGCATAGTTCACTGCATGTAGCATGCTTGGAGTTATGCAAAGGAACGACTAAAGAGAACTGGGAACAACAAGCAATAATCGCTATTGATTTTTGGGATGAGCTTGCTGCGAATTTGCCATTATGGGAGCAAGCTAAAACCCATCAAATAAAGTCAGACGACAAAGTAAATTACATTATATTTTCTGCCATCTTACTAAAAACATTTGCTCAACTAGGCCGTGAACTAATTGCGAATCATAACAACTGGAAGTCACTCCTTAGCAAACTACAAACAATTAACTGGGAACGGTCAAATAAAATTTGGAGTAGGCGCTGTGTTACTAATGGACGAATAGAGCACAGTAAAACTGCTGCCGTGTTAACCCTAAACGCTCTCAAACATCACATAAAATTGCCATTATCACTAGACCAACAGAAAATTGAAAATAAGTTTCGAGAATCAGCAAAATGACCAGTATTCATAACATCAGTCTTTCTTCAGCATTTGGCGAAAAGGGCCTCAAACAAACCTTAAATGCGGCAAAAGAAGACGTGAAACGACTTTACCTTTCAGATCAAGTCCCTTGGGTAATAGGTTATAGCGGTGGAAAAGACTCAACGGCTATCCTGCAGTTAATATGGTATTCATTACAGGAGCTTCTCAAAGAAGACAAATGCCATAAGGATGTCCATGTTATTAGCACTGACACTTTAGTTGAAAATCCAATTGTTTCGATGTGGGTTGAAAAGTCTCTACATCAAATGAAGGAAGCTGCTGAAGAGCAGCATCTACCAATAGTCCCACACCGCCTAACACCCGCAGTTAAAGACAGATTTTGGGTTAATTTGATTGGAAAAGGTTACCCTGCTCCACGTTATAAATTTCGCTGGTGTACAGACAGACTTAAAATTTCACCTTCAAACACATTTATTAACAATTTAGTAAATCAACGCGGTGAAGCTATATTAGTACTTGGAACGAGAAAGGCCGAGAGTGCCATGCGTTCTACAACGATGGAACATTATGAAGATGCCGAAACGAATACCCGTAAAGCTGACGGCCTCTCCGCAAATCAATCACTAGATCGAGTTTGGGTCTACACCCCAATTGCTAATTGGACCAATGATGATGTTTGGATTTATCTTAACTCTACTGCCAACCCTTGGAACTTCTCGAATCATGATTTAATGGGTATGTATCAAGGTGCAACTGAGGGCGGGGAGTGCCCTCTTGTTGTGGATAAAAGCACCCAAAGTTGTGGTGACAGTCGTTTTGGTTGCTATGTTTGCACAATGGTTTCGGAAGATAAGTCCATGTCAGCAATGATTGCAAACGATCAAGATAAAGAATGGATGCTACCTCTCCTATCTCTTCGTAATGAAATTGATGTAAACGATGCTGATCATGATAAAAAACTAAATAAATTAAGACGAGATAAAAGCAGGCGAGATTTTCGACGCATGAACGGAAGCTTAACCGTACATATTTCGAAACATGGCGCCGATATTGTCCCAGGACCTTATGTACAGGCTTTCCGCGAAGAGCTTCTTGAAAAGGTTCTTCAAGCCCAAATTGCTATACAAAAACTAGGCCCCAAAGAAGTAAAAAGTCTAGAGTTGCTACCACTGGAAGAACTAGAGGAAATACGTCGAATTTGGCTCGAAGAAAAGCTTGAAATTGAAGATAACTTACCAGAAATCTATGAAAAGGTAATTGGCAAAAGTTACCCAGGAGAGAGGCGCGCTCACCACCCGATACTTAATAAAGAAATAATGGAAAAGCTCAAGGAATTATGTGACAAACGAGAAGACTATGATGGTTTAATGTATCAACAAGTACGCTCTGTATTAGCAATTTCCAACAAGCATAGGAACCAACTTCGTAGAGCTAACCTTTCTAAAGAACTTAATAACAGCTTAGAAAGAGGTGCGTTTTCATCACTTGAAGAAGCCAAAACTTTTGCCTTGGAACGCAAACGTCATGAACTTCAAATTCAGTATAACAACACACCAAATTTATCAGCCGAAGAAAAAAGGTCTTTATCTGAACAAATAGAAGTCATTACTAGATCCCTCAAAGAAAAAGGCTATAGTTCTCTATTGATTGAAACAGCGGAAGTTAGCAATGATCTTTAAAAATCTTACTATTCAAAACTTCGGCATTTACCAAGGCAAACACTCTATAGACCTTACAGTTGAAAATGATAAGCCAATTATCCTTTTGGGCGCGCTAAATGGTGGAGGGAAAACCACTTTCCTTGATGCCATACAATTAGTGTTATACGGTAAGCATGCAAAATGCTCAAACCGCACTGGCATGGCATACAGCAACTTCTTATCAAGTTGCAAGAACCGTTATGCACCAGCTAACTCAGAAGTCATGCTGTCACTCTCATTTTCACACCGTACCGATAACATCGAAAAACACTTCACTGTTCAACGCAGATGGGAAGTAAAAGGTTTGGAAGTCAAAGATTATGTTCACGTACTGTGTGACTTTCAGTACGATGAACACTTAAGCCTTCATTGGGACGACTTCGTAAACGAATTCATCCCATTAAACCTCTCTGACTTGTTCTTTTTCGATGGCGAAAAGATTGAAAACCTTGCTCACCCCCAGCGTTCTTCAGAATTAGTTAAAACTGGCATAGAAAATTTGCTTGGACTTGACCTACTATCACAGCTACAAATAGATTTATCTCAACTCGATAAAAAACGTAGCAGTACCAACGTCGACCTTAGCGTTTTACCGAAGATTGAAGCCTGTGAAAATGAAATAAAACAAATTAGCACCCTAAAATCCGAGTTGAAAAAAGAGATAGCGGCCTTAGAGAAAGAGTTAAGTATTATTAACATCTCTATTAATAGAGCTAGGCAATCTGTACGGAATTCAGGAGCTCATTTAATTGAAAAACGTGACGAAATTAAGTTTGAGCTTGGAGCTATTGAAGCTAAATTAAAGCTAAATAAAGCCGAACAAAACAAGTTATCTGCTGGAGTCGGTCCATTAAGGCTAGTGAAGCCCTTAATTGAGAAAGTTAAAGCTCAAATTAGGCTTGAAAATGAAACAAAAAAATTACTACTACTTAATGAGACAATCAACGATTACGAAGCGGCAGTACTTGAAAGGCTCAAATTTAATCACAAAGCAGGGAACGACATTATTGAATTAGTGCGTAACACTATGAAATCCATAGCACAAGAACGCAATAAGTCAACTCTTGTAGAATGCTACTTAAACACTGAACTGAACATTTTTAATGGTCTAGAAGAACGAATTACTCTAGCAAAAGAACAACAACAACGCATGCAACGGAAAGAACTTGATCTCCTTGAGCAAAAAGAACTTTTGCTCAAACAAATTGAAACCATACCTGACTACAACTCGGTAAAACACCAGCTTTCAGAACTTGCAGAGCAAGAAGCCACTCTTAAACAAATAGAAGAATCGTTACAGGAAAAAAGGCTTCAATTAGAGCAAACAGAGATTAAAAACAACGTATTGTCGCAACGTTATACAAATATGTTAGCCCAACAAAATAAGGAGACGTTTGAACAAAAGCGCTCTATCCAAATTGGTGAACATATAAACAAAGTAAAAGCTACGCTTCAGGACTTTGCAGAACAACTCATCTCAGAAAATATTGAACGTTTACAAACATTGATTAAGCAAAAATTTGACAAACTCGGCCGTAAAGACCATCTAATCACCGGATTTAAAATTTCACCTGAAACCTTCGAAATAACACTATATGACGCTAGTAACAACCCTTTAGAGCCGGCCAAACTCTCTGCAGGAGAACGCCAATTACTCGCAATTGCGATTCTTTGGGGGCTAGCAGAAGCATCAGGAAAAGAGCTTCCAACAGTTATTGATACTCCGCTAAGCCGCTTAGATGGAAAACACAGAAATAATCTAACAAAAAACTACTTTCCTGAAGCTGGGAAACAAGTCATCCTGCTGTCTACAGATGAAGAAATCGTTGGTGATTACTATGAACAACTAAAACCAAAAATTAGCCGAGAGTACTACCTTAGATACAACGAAAAGGCTAAATCGTCTACCTTTATCCAAGGATATTTCTAAAAATGCAGGATATAGATACTATCCGACTATCGGAAAAGCAAAAGCAGCAATTAATTAGACTAAAAACCAAAACGGGGATCGAAAATTGGAATGTGCTTTGCCGATGGGCCATCTGCCTATCCTTTTCAGATCCTACAACACCACCCAAAGAAGATATCCCGTCAAACAGTAACATTGAAATGACTTGGAAAACTTTTACAGGGGAATACCATCAAATATATCAAGCTATAATCACAATGCAGCACCAGGAGCAAATGCCCGAAATGCCACTTATTGACTTTATAAAACTTCACATATCGCGTGGGCTATCAGCTTTAAGTAAATCAGATAGTCCAATTTAAGTTAAAAGGCATTGTCTACCTCAGAAAAAGTGAAATATTACACGATATCAGAACTTGCCAACACATAGCTTGAGTTTACTAAATTGATATAATATATTGATATAAAAAATTACAAAAGGATAATTATGGCAACCTTTTCAATTGACGGGCTGAAAGTTAACTACAACGATACAACTTTTTATGTTGCAGTTATTAACGCTGATAAGCTTTTTAAAATTAGTGAAGTCTCACGAGCAGAAGAAAACCCTGAAGTAGGCTATCAAAGGCTCTTAGGACAAAGTAGAGCCAACAAAATCGCAGCATATATAAATGATGGCAATGTAATCCCTGGAGCACTAATACTCAGTGCCACAAAAAAAGACATCATAAAATTTAAAGACAACAAATTAACCCTAAGTGATGAACCAAGGGGATTTCTTGTTATTGATGGACAACATAGGCTTTACGGTGCACATCAAAGCAGTAAAAATATTCCAATTCCTGTCTGTATATTTGATGGTCTTTCAAAAGAAGAAGAAGTTCGATACTTTTTAGACATTAACGGAACACAAAGAGGTGTACCAAAAACACTTCAGCTTGAACTAACAAAATTCACTGCAGAGCCTGAATCAAAAGAAGATATTTTGATGACCTTATTTGGTGAGCTTGATGAAAACATAAAATCACCATTAAATGGTAAGTTGACAAGAACTAGAACAATCACAGGAAAGCTGTCCCATGTACCCTTTCAAAATGCTTTAATGCCACTGATAGAAAAGGCACCTCTATACTCATTGAAACCACAGCAAAAAATTGAATTGCTTATCAACTTCTTAAGCTCAGTTGAGGATATTCTGATCGAAGAATACGGAAATGCTTCTAAGCTAACAAATGCTGCATTCTTCCAAGCACTAATGATGGTTTTCGAGGACGCATGCAGTAGCGCCCTCCAAAAACATGGGAATTATAGAAAGGATTCATTTCTAGACGTCTTAAAAGATATTTCTGAAATTAGCTTAGAGGAACACTCTGGAACTAATAAAAAAGCGATTAAGGATCTTTCAATTAAACTTCGGGATAAAATTAGCAAACAACCGAATATAAACCCGGAAGATCTGTTTTAAAATGCCCATATCTCTACTTAAAAATGCTATTGATAAATACTTAACGAAAGTTTCTTTTGAAAGGCCTGACGCATTTTTTGAGCTTAGTCCTAGAGGAACTTTAAAAAACACGATCCTTAATGGAAATGGCTTGGATATTTATATTTTGGACTCCAATCGCTTTAGAGTTAAGCTACAGGCGCAAAGATTCTATGAAGCAATAACGACAGATTATCACTATTCTAGTCAGAAAATACAAAATCATCGTAAAATTGTAGAAACCTTGCTAGAGGCGAAATCCCCCGGAGCTTGGATTTTAGTAACGGCCTATTATCAGTCTTTTTATGCCGCCAATGAAATTCTACGCCTGACCGGAGCTTATAATTCAACATTTGACAAGGAAGCTATCTCCTTCCTGAACGCTAATAACTCTACAACTGTAAAATTATCTGAAAGCACTCATACATATAAAGGTTCTGTTAGCTCGACTACTCAAGATGGTAATATAGAAGTAACATTTCAATCACATGGTGACAAACCTCACTTGCAAGTCTGGCAGGGGTTGTTTAGTTTGTTAAAACAGTCAAATTACAGCCCCACACATAAAAACATCAGGAGAATTGAACGATTTAAAAAAATCATCGACTCTTCCTGTAAGGACTTCCCTATTCCAAGCGCATTAAGAAATAAATGGAACTATTCAAAAATTGACGCTTACGATAGATCCCAAGATGATAAGTTTAGCCAGATGATGCACATGCTGGCTTCGCCAGACTTTTCAAATGTTAAAGAATGGGGGGCGCGTAAATTACAACACATCGACGAATCCACCCACGTAGAAAGCCTTTGCTATGTAAACAATATCCTTGAAAACACAATAACCCATTTTCACCCCAAGCTAAAATTGTAATCCCCCGTTCAATAATCGAGCTTTGACTTTACCTTTTAATATATCTGTCATGCCTAGTAATTGAGTGTTCTTTACAAACGACTTTCATGCTGGCCGGCGTAATCAACATATCCTCCCCCCATGAAGAACAAACTGTTAGCTGAGAGTTTTCAATAGTATTAGTGCAACCCTTTACTTCACACTTTCTTTTCAAGCCAATACTCCTTAGGGCCCAATAATAATAACTTCTAGGGTAGTATTCATTTTGATTAAGATGACCTGAAGAGCCGCTATACGCAGTTATATAATTACTCTTCACAGCATTCGACCAGCCACATACTAGTCTGTAATTATCAAGTTCATCTTTACCTCCAAGCGAATATGGATAAAGATGGTCAACCTCTATTGTGATATCCCTAGCTTTTCGCCCTATTGGTAAATATTGATCAATATATCTTGGTAAAACCAAATCTGTGGTTCCCTTACCAGAAGAAGAAATAAAGTTTTCAATTACTTCTTCACTAAATTCGTAACCGGTTAACCAACACCTCGGCTTGGGACCAAACGTATTTAGAAGGTTTTCTTTCATTTCCAAGCTTATTGATCGCCTAGCTTGCATATTACTAGCTTGATTGAATAATTGAACCTGAGAATAGACGAGCTTACTAATTTTCCTGCTATTCAGTTTTATGTCGTCATATGACAACTTGTGATCATAAAGTTTTTCAATCTTGTCCATAACATCAGCATAAATCTCAGCAATCCCAAATTGAGATGCAGTTCCAGTTAGATATTTCTGATTAATGAATTGTTCGATTATCCAGTGCCCCCATTCTCTTGTTATGTCTCCATACAATAAATATTCACCACTTCCTATTAAAGTCTCAGGAGGGCTTCTGAAACTTGCAAGCATCTTTTGCGACTCTAAGTTCCATAAGGAGTCTGGCTCTAAGTGATCTAAAAAAAGAAAACTCATATTTCTAGATACTTAATGGATCACGAAAACTTTTTACGTGAGGAAGCTGGGTTGGACTCTCTCTATATTCATTCCAGTTTTTTGCCCATCTTGCTCTAATACCAGTGCTATCTTTTTTGATCCCACTTAACTGCCAATCACGATCAAAGTAGCTCAAATTCACATCTTCAAGCCACTCCTGCACCAATAGTGAAATGTCAGATGAGCAATCAATTTTTAACTTACGATTAACTAAAAACTTAAAAAAATCTGCTGCCAAAATATTTAATGTAATCTTGTTAAAAACGTTAGAGCCTCTAGGATTTCCCCAAAAGTTATGTCTATCAGAGTTTTCAACCTGTGCCAACTTATCTTTAACTTGATGCCAGAACTCTAAAAATACGCCAGTCCATGGTCCTTTCAAGGAACTCCATTCTTCAAAAGCTTTGACAGGATCAGAGTCATTGACAATATTACTATCTGCTAAGTATTTGTCCTTCCAGTTTCTAGCCCAATCTAACTTAGGTGCGTGGTAAAGCTTCCCTCCAGATAACCTCCTGAAAACTTTAATTAACTCACCCATGACATTCCAGTCTAACAAATCACCTTTCTGTCCAGTGTCAATTCCCCTGTTTACAAGATTGTAAAAGGGACTCGCAGAGTTCAATGAAGCCCAAGTCACAGCTCTTGCATCGTCAAGAGCAATACCTGAATGTTCTAGGCGACTCTGTACTGACTCCATCTCTTCAGACGTAAGGGTTGTCGAGATGATTGTTCCAAGCAAAGACTTGGAGATAGGTGTCGCCTTCTGATTAATTACTACAAATTGAAACACTTGCTCTTTCGGTTCAGACTCTAGAAGAAGAGAGACTGGTAAAAATCGTGCATATTTTCTCATCAATATATTATTGATATTCTTTGGATCAGTACCTTCATCAACCAGCTGCATGGCTTCATCATCATTCTGTTCCACCAAAACTTTAGCTGATTCAACAGCCCCTTTCAAACGGTGCTGCCCATCAACAAGCACTACTGGAAGTAAAAAAGAAAGAATTGAATCTTTATCAAATCCCATAACAGTATTTTCTAGCTCAAAATCTTCTTCAAATTCTTTTAGGATCTCATGACGCATTGCAACTTCATTTAAAAAATCATTTATATGACTTTCTTCAAATAGGGCGCTATTGTCCTCGCCCTCATCATTGATTTCAGTCTCTTCAATAAATTCATCACCGCCCTCGATGACTGCATTTTCTGGAAAGACATTAAGTTTTAATTTTAGCTTATTATATTCACTTGAAGTTTTATCGACTTCAGAACTTCTGTTTAAACGGGTTTCCAAGGACTCCCTTAACAAGCCAAATAGCTCCTTCCATGTAGCGTTATATAAGTCAGGAAACTCAATAACCAAGGTACCCATCAAAGAGTTCTTTTGCTCTTTAAACTCTACTCTCGCACCTTTAACTTTTCTCAAACCACAAATTAAGCTGTTTTGAACTACATTTTCCTGATTAAGGTAAAAAGCTGACAATGACTTTATTCGTTTTTTATTCTCAGTTCTTTGGAACCCCGAACTTTCCGCGGCCCCAGGTATAAAAGATTTTTTTTGAGGAATCCCTGACCATTGATCAATTTCGAGCGCATTTGCGCCAAACAAAATTAATGGCTTACTTGTTTTAGATTGCTGAACTTTTATTGCATCATATTCAAATTTTATAGTATTCACGTATACCTCCCAATTATTCTCGGCAATAAGTGCAACTATTGCACATTTATATATTTATCTCACTTTAAACATTATAGATGCATCCATGCATTTAAAAAATGTACACAATCAATGCCTTAATCTACGTCTTAAATGATAGTTTGTTTTAAGGTATTGAACTTCGTCCTTAAACCAGCTTGGAACAACATTAAAATCTTTTACTAACTGATTATACCGAATGGCCCCGTTTAGCCAAGACGAATACAAATTACTCGGCCAGTCCAGTAGCAACCACCAAGCATACTCAAATACTTCATGCCTAATGGCAATACCATTCGCCTCAAAATGTCTTAGAGCCAAATTTGGTTCAGGGGTGGGCATTGACAAGCTTGACCCTATAAACGCCAGTAGCTTCTCAGACGTTACTTTCGATGTTAGCAGCTTGCAAAAGTGATGTAAGACGTTGAGTCGCTCTAAATCGTATGCTCTTAAGCTATTCTCATTCAGTCCGCTCAACAAGTTTAACCAATTATCGGCAATTTCTTGGTTTATAAAAATGGGTTTCTCTGCCTTTGATAAGGCCAAATCAAACCCACAGTTAAAACAAGTCGAGAGCTTCTTATCTAATCCGGCTTCATCCTTACCTTTGCCCAGCTCAATGCGCTGAAATACAACTGG
>JACUUF010000104.1 GCA_014859465.1 Methyloprofundus sp. | reverse complement strand
TGGTTAGGGCTAATAGGGCTAATTTCTACATTATCCAATTTAACATAATATACAATCAATTAACGAATCTTTAGCCGCTTTTGATTTGGCTAGGGTAGCCCAAAAGGCCGCTTCTGCATTGCCTTTAGCGTTTTGGATGTGCTTTTCTGCGAGCACTTCTAAAGGATTCAATTGCGCAATTTGAGCAAGGCGAATTAGTGCATCATCTTTTAATTCAATGTCGCGGTGTTTTAGGGCATTAATTTGTTGAGGTGTTACGCCGATTTTTTTAGCAATTGCGTAATGTGATAGGCCTGATTTATCGGCCGCAATTTCTATATACTTTAAGCTTACTTTGTTCATTTCCAGCCCTCCCAAGCCGTAAGAATCCCGAAAAAAAAATAATACTAGAACTCTTGATTAATAGATTAATGTTTTATTGGTCAGTTTGCAATATAGTCAAATTTGTTCAAAAACATTCTTGACTAATATAAACAATCTTGTTTACTATAGCCCCAAGTCGCAATCCTTTGCGACCCTCCTAAGTTGTCCGGCGGGGTTGCTCCCGCCATCTAAAAGGACAGCCAAGACAACGGATAAAGGGGTACAAATCATGCAAAACCAAGAATACACACTAGATGAATTGGCTAAATTGGATTGCCGTAAGCGCGCAATTTCGGCGGGTGATTGGGAGTCTTATCTAAAAACCTATTCGGATATTCCAGCGGGTTCGCCAGTAGTTTTGAGCGTGGGTTTTCGTAAATTCATTAAGTTTGGCGTGGGTTCTGCAACGTTGGTTGTATGTAAGCCACAGCGGGCGCAGTTGTTTGAGTATGGGGTGGGAGAGTTTGAAAATGTTTTTAAGAGGTTGCTTGGTTTAGGGTTGGAGCCCCGCGTATTCAAATGTGAAATTAGCGGGGTGGGTTATGACTTATAAACCGTATCTTTCTAGCTCCGCCTTTTTTAAGGCTTCACGTTGTTTAAAGGCTTCAAGCGCGAAGCCTTCAAGTTCACCGACTCGGGTTAAGTCGGAACTATTGGCTAATGCATTGAAATGCACTTCGGGGATAGTTTGTAAGTTATTGCCTGTAAATGGCGTTATGCAAACTATGTGTTTTTCGTTTATATCGTCTTCGCATTCTGGATCATCAAACTCTACTACATCAATCACGAATAAAAACTTGCCTTGGTCGGTACCGGCTTTAATTTCATATTTTCCAATTGCGGGTGTCATTGGTGGTGCTCCTTTTGATGGTGAAGAAAAGGAGTATATCAAGTGAGCCAGTCAGTGCACCAAATATCCCAACAAGCCGTTAAGTTGATCAATCTTACTGGTAAAGGTACCGATAAATTTTCTAGCCAAGCCCTTGGACTTTTTGAAGCGATGGCCGAAGCAAAGGCCGTTGATGGTGATGCGGCCGCATTGGCAAAAGTTAAGCGTATCGAGTTTGCGCGTTTTATGTGGGCTTCAACCGTAAGCGAAAAAGGGTTTAGGGAGGTCGTGTTAATTGCGGCGCGGCTTAAACAGTCCGTTAATGTTAATGCAAGTTTTGACCAGTTACCGGAAACCTATCAATTAAAAATATCCGATGCGTTTAAACGCATGTTTGATTTTGTCGGCAAATACAAGCCACTAGCCGAGTCGGTGGCCTAATATGAGCGCCATGATCGACTATAAAGCCGAAGCCAAAGCCATAGAGCAAAAACACGCGGCGGATTATTTGGCCGAAGTGTTGGAGATATTGCCTTGGGGTTTCCGGAAATTTATACCGGGCGAGTACTGGAAAATTTATAAGCGAGAGGGCTTTTTTGCGGCCAATCTATTTTTAACCGGATTGAAAGATCAGGCTAAAAAAATCAGTTACCGCCTAGCCTTAGATGATGATCAATTAATCAACGAAGCCGAAGCTTCGGCGCGTATGTGTGAAAGCTTTTTAATTAACGCGGTGGGCGATTACGATTTAGCTTGGTACATGGCCGAAGCTTACGCGATTAATAAGCGCGTTGAATTACCGGACACAGAAAAGCTTGGTGTTTATCCGGCTATGATGCGGTTAACGGATGGCCGTTGGTGGCGTAGAGCATTGCGTAAAGTGCATGCGCGGGGATTGGAGACGTTAGCGATTAAGGCAAACGCGGTGCATGTGCGCCGCTCTACTTATGCAAGTGTCGATACAGTTAAGCGGCGTGGGGAACAAAAAGCCCGAAATGCCCGAATTTTAGAGAATATCAAAGCGGTTAATGAGGTGGGTGATGAATACAGCCTTGCCGAATTAGCCGCGTTAAATGTCAGTAATCCATCAATCCGGCGCGCTGAGTTAATGACGCGAATCGCCGGTTTTCAAGTTATGGCCGATCAACAAGGCCACGTTGGAGAGTTCTATACGTGGACAGCTCCATCTAAATATCACGCTGTTTTAAGCCGTTCTGGCGCAAGAAATCCCAAATTTAAAGGTTACACACCCCGCGAAACGCAGGCCTATTTGTCTAAGCAGTGGGCGAAAGCGCGCGCCGAATTAAAGCGCGCCGGAATTAAGCCTTACGGTTTCCGCGTTGTCGAGCCGCATCATGATGCCACACCGCATTGGCACATGCTTTTTTTTATGCCATTTGGTCAAGTTTTGAAATGCCGTGAGATTTTGCGCCGGTACGCGCTGGAAGTTGACGGAGACGAAGAGGGCGCACAAAAACAGCGTTTTAAGGCCGTGGCAATCGACAAATCCAAAGGCACGGCGGCTGGCTATATTGCTAAATACATAGCAAAAGCGATTGACGGTTTTAAATTAGATGCGGATTTATACGGCAATACCGCAAACGATGCGGCGCGAAACATTGAGGCCTGGGCTTCAACTTGGAATATTCGCCAGTTTCAGCAGATCGGCGGCGCGTCTGTAACAGTCTGGCGCGAGTTGCGCCGTTTAAAGGCTGAGGATACCGGAACCAATGAATTTTTGGAACGCGCAAGGGCGGCGGCGGATCGTGGCGATTGGGCGGAATATTGCAATTTAAACGATGCCGGCCAAATAGCGTTGATGTTGAGTGATGAAACCGAAACAGGGCGCTACGGAGACGTTAAACAGAAGCGCGTTATAGGTATTCAAACAGCGGTTGGGAATCTGTTGGGTGGTAGTGATGAAGTGATTACGCGGGTGCACACCTGGATAATCGGCCAGCCAAACCAGCAAGCCGAAGGCGCGCAGTCAGCGCAAGGCGAAGCCGCCGCGCCTTGGAGCACTGTAAATAACTGTACGGAAGATCTTAAAAAATTGGAACAGTACAAGCGAATGCAAACAACCGCATACGAAGAATTTAGGCTTTTAATCGAATCCGGCGATTATTCGCCAGGGAAATTTGACGAATTTTATGAAGAGTGGTTATACGAGAGGGGGTTTTAAGTGGGTGATTATTTTGAAATGGACGCGAATTTTCCGGCGGTGCCGAATACACCACCAGGCCTGGTGGAGTTGTTGGCCGAACTTAAGGAATTGAATCAGTCGGCCAAAGCCGATTTTGAAGCGGTTAGAAGTTCGGAACGGTTGGGAGAGTTTGCCGATAAAGTCCGGCAAGCGGGGGCTTTCGGCGCGGCGGCGCAATTAGGGAAAATACCGGAACTAATGCCGGAATTTTACCCGCTGATTGATGCCGTAAGAAAGATGTCAGCGGCCAACGAAAACACGGTTTTAATTTTAGAGAAGTTGATTAATAAGGTTGGGGGTTGATATGTCGGAAGCAAAATTTATTTGTCGGGCAAATGTTGATGGTGTCGGAGATATTGAGATTTGGTTAGATCGGCGCGGCGTTCGCCTTTACGGGATTTCTGACAGATTGGGGCAGGTGCCGTTTCAGAAACGCGAAGCACAGCAGATTTTACGTGATGCCGTGATTGATGCCGGTTTTGGCAAATTGATTGGCGCGGATCCGGTAGAACCGGAAACCATGCCGGAACCAGAACCGGAAACACCACCAGGCCTGGTGGTAGTCGACAAACCGGAAACGCCGGTCGAAAAAAAAACGGAAAAGTCCGGTAGTTTTTGGGGTTGGGGCGAATTTTTTAAAAAGAGTGAGGGCGTATGAACCAGGTAGATACATCGCCGGAAACGGTGGAAAAGGAATGGCAAAAAATTGCCGATAATTGGGGCGTAGATTTGGAAAGTTCCGGAGATGCGCCGGACGGTGGGGAGTCAAAAAAACCGCAAGTGATTTTGTCAGCCGAAGACCGAGCCGAAAAAGAAGCCATTACCGCCGGACTTATTAAAGGCTCACTTGGCATGGTTTATGGCATGTTGGATTTAACCGACATGCCTGAAAATATTACCAATGATTTTTGCCAGACCTGGGCCGTGGTGATTGTTAAGCGTTTCCCAGAAAACCCTATAACAGATTTTATGTCCGAATATGGCGACCTAATAGCCGCCGGTAGTGCGTCATTAATGCTATTTGGGGCGGGGAAAAGAATTAAGGCCAGTCGTCAAGAGTTGGCCGGAAAAGTGAAACAAAACATGCAAAAGCAAACCGAAAAAACACCGGAAACGGAAGTGGGGCATAAGCGCCAGCCGTTAGCAGAGCAAGAGGGGGCCGCATAGATGGAAACCAGACCAGATGGAACGATTGGGCTTTATATGGGTATTACCCGATCAGGCAAAAGCACACCCATTAAAGAAATTGTAAAACAACGTGATCGAGTTTTGGCGTTTGACCCAAAGGGCGAATACGTGCAAATGGGGTTTGTTAAATGCGAGACACGCGCCGAATTGTTAAAAGCGTTAATGGATACCACCGGAGCCGGAAAAATCGCATTCGTTGCGAATAGTCGGAAAGACTTTGAATTTTGGTGTGATTGCGCCTTTAATTGGAACCGCCAAAAGGAAGCGGTATTGGTGCCTGAAGAATTGGCGAACGTCACCAATTCCGGTAAAGCGCAAGACAGCTGGGGTCGGTTAATTAACCAATCTTTGGCGTTTAATCCGTTGATTCTCGCCACGGTACAACGTGGCTCAGAAGTAGACAAGGGGGTAATGAATAACGCAAGTTATTTACACATTGCACAGCACCAAACTAATGATGATGCGGAATATATAGCAAGTAAGATAGGGGTTGATGTGAGTTTAATTCCTAGGGAGCAATATAAGTTTATTGTTTGGAGAGGTGGAAAAGGCCTACTTGTTAGGAGTGGTAGTATTCAAAAGAAAGGGGATAAGCACTTTTTTAGAGGAATTAAGGCCGGTTCAAACCGCGTTGTACCTTTAACCGTTGAGAAAAACGGCAAATTTAAAGGCGTGGAATACTAAAACTGGGGGCTAACGCCCCTTTTTTTTATAACTTTTTTCCGGTAAATAAAATTTTTACCGGAAATAGGGGGTTGACAACTTCCGGCGCGAGTTTGTTTGACTGTAAAAAAGACGCGTTATAGCGACTTATTCAATTAATAAAACTTGTGAGGGTGGGAAATGCCTAAAAATTTAAAACTTCCAGCGATGAATGTTGTCGTTTGGGTTGGAATGATCAGCTTGGTTATGGCTGGTTTAATGATTTATTTAAACAACACAAACACGGCAGTACGCCGTGCGTTAGCGTAAGGGGTTAAGCATGTCACGTAATACAGTTAGACCATTAGACAGTTTTACAGGCGGCGGCTATGGCGGCGTATTTAAAATGATTTTAGATACAGGTTCTACGTTTGAGGATATTGATTTGGAATTAACCAATATCAATATCAGCCAGGTACATCGTGTCGAACTGATTTTAAACGGTGATGCCATTGTATCGGTTCCAGGCTTACACCTTGTAGAGCTACGTACGCACCTAAAGCGAGCGGCTGAAAGTAACGTGATTCGAATTCCATTCCGAGACAATTCATTGAAAACGGATGCGGGTCAAATGCTATCAGGCTTGCCAACCTATGCTACAGATGATTTGGTATTAGCAATTCATATTTCACCAGCCACCCAGGCACAAATTGACGGCAGTTTAACGCCATCAATCCAAGGTTATATGCGTTTGTCTGCACCGCGTCAGCGTGTAGTAATGCCGCGTATCTACGAAGATTCAATCGCAATTGGTATTACTGGACAAAACAACGTTAAAACGTTTGTTACTGGGCCGTCAATTCGCCGCATGTTTTTTAAAGATGGTGGCCGAATTACTGAACTTGAAATCAAACAAGAGCAAAAAACCATTTTCAAAGCGAAAACGGCCAAGATTCTGCGTGATTTAAAAGACAACGAGTTGGAAGGTGTAAGCGGTCAAACGATCTACGCCCCGATTCAGACACGTTGGGGCATGCTGGATATGTTAGACACGGCGGGAAAGCGGCTTGAGATCATGCCAACTGTTGATGCCGCTGGTGATATGACCGTTGTTTTCCATACGCTTGAATCCGTGGCGAATCCTAAGGAATCACCTTTAAACGCTATTGCTCGCTCACAGCAACAGCAACGCTAAGGGGTGATCTATGGCGTTTAAAGCAGATTGGTTAAAGACAGCAAATAACCTATTAGGTGCATTTGTTGAACGCAATGACGAACAATCAAGCGCCAGGGGTAATGATGTTGATCAGTCTAGAGCGGTTGATACTGGCAAAGCACCGGACGGGTCAAACCTTACTCAAATGTCAGCCGTTAAATCTAACCCCTATATTTTGTGGGGTGGAATTGGCGGCGGCGTGTTGGTGATTGTTTTAATTTTAGTTCTGGCGCTTAAAAAGTAGGGGGTTTGCATGATTCCAGGTATCGACTCGGGCGGCGGTTCAATGTCCCTACAGGGCGGCGCGGCGTCAGCTGATGGTGATGTCTCTTCTAAATTCGGCGCTAAATTCGGCAACAATTACAACGGTATGGCCGTTCCCTGGTGGGGATGGTTAGCGGTTGGGGTTGTTGCACTTTTCGCCCTTTATCAGTGGAAGAAATAAATGTTTGGTGGAAGTTCAAAACGAACAACAAATACCTATGACAACTCCATAAATCTACAGAACGGCGGCACGGTAGTTGGTGGTGATATGACCGTGACCGACCACGGCGCGATTGAAGCCGCGTTTGGATTTGGTGAAGAGGCGTTATTTGCTAATAACAAAGTTACACAAGGTGCTTTAAACCTCGGTAGTGATGCAATTAATGCCAATACAAGCCTAACGCGTGATGCGTTAAGTTTTGGCGCGCAAAATCTAAACAGTGCGTTTGGGTTTGGTGAAGAGGCCTTGTTTTATAACGATAGATCAACCAGTAAAGCCATAGATAGTGTAAACAGCAACTCGCAAACCATGATGGAATTTGCCGACAAGCACGGCAACCGGTTGGCTCAAACGAGCGCGGGCGCTATTTCAACGCTTAAAAACTTTGCAGAGAATATTAAAGTTGGGGCCGCGTCTGAAATCAACTCAACTCAAAAAATGATGTTGTATTCAGTTATTGGTTTAGTCGGATTTATGGCCCTATTTATGATGTTTAAAGGTAGAAAATGAGAGTCACAATTCAACCAGGCCAGCGAACTACGGCACAAATTGAGCATCGCTATTTACGCGTAATTTTCGCATCAGCGCCATTTCAAGTTGAAACGGCGGGTGTGCCAGAGTTTGTGTTGCGTAACAAAAACTTTGTTGATCTAGAAAAGCCGCGAAAGCTAGTTTTAATCAACCTAAACGATCAACCAATCCAAGTGGAGTTGCAAACAGCGCCATTTAAAATTAGTGATCTAGATTCGGTTGAACTAGCTGAGGGTTCGTTGGTTGGTTTGGTGCCAGGAACCGCCATTGATATTGGAGAGGTTCAAATGGCCGCTAATGCGGAAATTGCGATTAAATCCGGCTCAACAGTGGCAATCAACAATCTACCAGCGGTACAAGAAGTTCAAGGCCAGGTTGATGTAACCGGTTCGGTTGTAGAAATTGGCGCTTTGCCAGCGGTAACCCTAGCACACCGCGTAAAAAAAGACACAAAAGGCACGTTAAACGGCTTACCAATGATCGAATTTACCGGAAACACCGCAACCGTAAACGGAAACGCCGGTCGAAAATTGCTTGAGGTTGTTTGTGATATTTCAAACATCGGCAGGGTGTGGGTCGGAACAGACGAGGCAGGTGTAGGTATACCGCTATCAGCGGGGGAAAGTTATTCGGGTGAAGTGTCGGAAGTGCTGGATTTATACGCGTCAGTAATCGGCGATAAAGTATATCTAGCTGAATTGGTCGAGGTGTAAAAATGCCAGTATCAGGAGCCAACCCACGCGCCCTAATAGCCGAACTGCAAAACGGGGCCGAACTAGCGGAATACGATACAAGTGATGTGGTTGATCAGAAAATATCAAGTTACTCAATCGGTGTAATTTTTGATCATGGCGGAGCCGTTGCACCGGCTAACGCCCTTGTTTGTGATGGGGCGTTGTTAGCGATAGAAGATTATCCTAGTCTTTTTGCCGCCATTGGAACGACCTGGGAAGGTGTCGGCGGTGGAGACGGTATAACGACTTTTAACTTACCGTTGTTGACTGATCGAGTAACACGCGCCGCGGGTACAGCGGCGGTTGGCGAATTACAAGAAGATCAAAACAAATCTCACAACCACACAGCTAGTACCAATAGCGCCGGTTCGCACACGCACAGCGTAAGCGGCACAGCCGCCAGCGCAGGGAATCATAGCCATAGCGTAAGGACGAGTAACGATGGTTCGGGTACTTCTGTAGGTTGGAGGACAGGCGGTTCGTCTACAGTTAATAATATTGCGGGCGCGGCATTAGCAGCGGGTGCGCATACCCATGGTGTTAGCGGTTCAGCCGCCAGCTCAGGCGCACACAGCCACACGGTAACGGTTAATAGTGATGGCGGCGCAGAAGTGCGAGTAAAAGCGGGTATCACGCTTAAATGTATTTGGGCTAAATAGGTATTGAAAATGGCGAATAAGATAATTTTTTATTATGACGAAAACGGCAATCAAACAGGCGAGGGCGAAAGCTTTACCGTGGTTGATGGTTCAACCGAATTAAAACCCGCAACCGATAAAGATATTTTTAACGGCGTGGAGTGGGTGACACCAGTAGAACCAGAACCGGAAACAGTAGATGAAACCCAGCCTTAGCGTTTATTTAATTTTAGGCCTATTGGCGGCCTTAATAATTGGTGGAATTGTGGCAAGAAATAAAAAAATGTGGGTAGTACCAACCGACAATCCGAACTATCAAAAATGGGCGGCGATATTTGACGCAACCGAAAAAAACTTAGGTATGCCGCAACATTTGTTAGTGCGTGTCGCTTGGCAAGAATCGCGTTTTAGAACAGACATTATTAGCTGTCAAAAAGACTCGCCAGCCGGAGCGCGGGGCATTATGCAAATCGTACCGCGTTGGCATCCAAATGCCGAGCCATGCAATCCAGCCTTGGCAATTCCATACGCTGGCGCATACTTGCACACACTAAAACAACGCTTTGGTGATTGGGAAAAAGCCCTAGCCGCCTACAACTGGGGGCAAGGCAACCTATCAAAACTCGACCTAAACAAATCGGATTGGTTGGATTTTACACCAGGCGAAACGCGCCAATACGTAACCAGCGTTAAACGCGACTTAGGCGGGGTGCTTGTATGACAAAAACCATGTTTCAACAGCTAATCGTGACCGTGGCGGCGGGGGTTATTACCGCCGTTATAGTTGAAGCCATGCGCCGCAAAAATTCACCAGGTGAAACCGCATGAAGCTGGAACAGATAAAACTAAACCACCTAATTTTATTAGCCGTGGTCGTTGCAATGGCGCTTTTCTACTTTAAAGGCGTTCGGGCCATGGTGTCAGGCTCAACCCGCGCCGCCGTGAATGTAGTAGGCGGGGCGGCTGAGGGCGTGATTCATGGCACAAGTGACATTATCGGCCTACCAACGCCCGAACGCAGTAAATGCGAACAAGCCAAATTAGACGGCTCCAAATGGGATGTGTCCTTTTATTGTCCAGTGGGCGAATTTTTAAGCTTTGCGTTTGAGGAATGATTATGAAAAACAGAAAAAAAGGCTGGAAAGCGTGGATTTTATACGGCCTTATTATCGCCGGCGGCGTTGGTATTGGCGTAAATCCAGCTATTATGGCCCCAGTCGCAGACGTTTTAAGCATTGCGGTTGAGTCGGGGTTAGAGTAGTGGCAGAACTCGGACTACTCGAAGCCATAAATACAGGCGGCAATGTAGCCATATTCGCATTGCTAGCCCTGATATATCGCCAATCGCAAATAATCAACAATCTACGAGTGGATTTAGAAGTCCTAAAAACCCTCGTAGGCGTACACGAAAAACACATTAATATTGTTAAAGGGGTGTGACATGGCAACAAAAAAAGAAGCATTAAAAACAAACGGACGTTTGAAAAAAGGGTATAGATACGGAAAAGGCGGGCGCATTGTCAAAGCCAAAAAAGGCCGTGCTAAATGATACCTTCGAGCGTCAGCACTAACAGCAAAATAGCGCTAGACCCAATTGAATTAAAGATTGCGCTATCAATAGAAACGGTGGCCGTGATCGTTTTAATCGTCATAGCCAGCCTTGCTTATGGTGCAATACGCATTAAAAACCGCTAACAAACCACCAGGCCTGGTGGAATAAAAAAAGCCCGGACAAACCCGGGCTTTTTTGTATGGACCAATCAAAATTAACGGCTATAAGTGCCCGTTTCAACCATTCGATCTGTGCCGTCATCCATCACCACCTTAAAGCTGAAAGTGTCAGCTTCAAAATTAGTGATTGTGGGCGTAATGTAGCTCGAATTGATTTCATAATGATAAGCATAACCAAGTTTAAAAAACCGGACTAAATCCGACTCGGTAGAATCAATCGGAAAATCTGCAAAGCTATAATCCAAAACATCACCACCAAACGCCATTGGTGTGCAAGTGTCAATGTCGATTAGGTTTGCTGAGCCACCGCCAAAACGTTGGATTTGAGTAACATTAACGCCGTCGGTAGATTGCATATCAGCCGTATAGTTAGCCGTTACACTAGGGCAAAAATCAATGGAGCCGGAAACATTCCAAGAGCCAATTAGGTTTATTTTGGTGCTATTGCTGGTGGTCGTGGTGTTATTGGGTGAGCTGTCAGAATTATCCGAAATACAGCCACCTAGGAAAAACATTGGAACCAGTAAAACAAGCAACTTGCGCATAGAACACCTCATTTATAGTTAAAAATCGGTACAACTTTACCCGAATTCTTACGACTTTGTAAGTTTTCATAGCGTAAAAGCCGAAACATCAAAGCCGCGTTTGACTCTTCAATATCTCGCATTTTATCCCGCATATCCGCAACCCGAGCCGCCGCGCGCGCCGCTAGCCAGTTCGTTTTCTCGTTAACATCCATTGGGTAATAACCTGCGTTTTTGTCAAATGGCGTAAACAGTTTCGCATGTTGGCCGATTGAACAATTAACCCAGCGGGCCCCAAAAATCGACAGATCACCAGCCAGAACCCGCAAAAGCAAGTAATACCAAAGCGGCGGTTTATTCGTAGTTTCGTAGCGGCGTATAGAGTCCGGAGAAATGCCAAGCCGTTTAGCGAGTTGCTCACGACTTAAGCCGGTGTGTTCGCGTAAATCCTTATAAGGGTTTTCGTTCAACATATATTTATCAAAGATAACATTATTAAAGGGGCGCATATAAACCTCAAAACGGCTAATTATTGCGTAATAGACTAGGCGGTTAAATACTTATTTTGAATTGAACATAATATACATTATGCGAACAACTAGTTGGGTTTATATCAACACGAATTGT
>JACUUF010000396.1 GCA_014859465.1 Methyloprofundus sp. | reverse complement strand
CCGTTGATGCAGCTCAACGTAAAATGAATGAAATGATTGATGATAAAACTAAAGCTCTTACGGAAGGAGTTAACGCTCGAAGCAAACTACCTAAAGAAGAAAAACCCTGGTGGGAATTGGGTCGGGAATAGGTTCTTACTATCTTTAAACGGCTGTTATCAAGAAATATTTATTGATCTAAAATATAAATAAAAGCGATGCTTAGCGTATCTTACGCCACTGTGTTTAGAATGGCTTGCTTACAAGTACTCTCTGTTTTGACACACCTTGCTTTTAACACCTTAAACATAATTGGAAAAAGATAATGCCTAGTTTAATTACTGATGTTGATCCACAAGGATTGCTTGAATACTCAGTAGTATTCACTGACCGCTCACTCAATCATATGTCGCAAAAATTTCAAGGTGTGATGCGAGATATTTCATCAACACTAAAGCAAGTTTATAACGCCGATGCTATTGCGCTGGTGCCAGGTGGTGGTACTTATGGTATGGAAGCGGTGGCGCGTCAATTAGCGACTAATAAAAAATGTTTGATTATTCGTAATGGTTGGTTTAGTTATCGGTGGACACAAATTTTAGAAATGGGACAAATTGCATCTGAATCTATCGTGTTAAAAGCGCGCCAGATTGAAACCGATTCGCAGGCTGCTTTTGCGCCTGTACCGATTGACGAGCTTGTACAAACGATTGCTCGAGAAAAACCGAGTGTGGTATTTGCTGCTCATGTAGAAACCTCTTCTGGCATGATGCTACCTGATGATTATATGCGTGCAGTTGCCGATGCCGTTCATGCCGTCGGTGGTTTATTTGTTTTAGACTGTATTGCTTCTGGTACTATTTGGGTTGACATGAAAGCAATAGGTATTGATGTGCTGATTAGCGCACCACAGAAAGGTTGGAGTGCATCCCCTTGTTGTGCGTTAGTAATGATGACTAAGGTCGCGCGAGCACAAGTCGAAGCGACCATCAGTACTAGCTTTGCTTGCGACTTAAAAAAATGGCTACAAATCATGCAAGCCTATGAAAATGGCGGCCATGCTTATCATGCCACTTTGCCAACAGATGCAATAACGCAATTCCATCAAACCATGAAAGAGATACAAGCTTATGGTTTTAACAAAGTGCGCATTGAACAACAACGCTTAGGGCAAAGAGTCCGTCAACTACTTGTCAGCAAGGGTTTTAAAAGTGTTGCAGCAGCAGGTTTTGAAGCGCCGGGGGTCGTGGTTTTTTATACGAATGATGCCGCCATTCAAAGTGGGCAAAAGTTTTTACAACAAGGTTTGCAAATTGCCGCCGGCGTGCCTTTACAGTGCGATGAACCAGAGGATTTTCAAACTTTTCGCATAGGCTTATTTGGTTTGGACAAACTGCATAATATTGATCGTACTGTCAATCATTTGGAAAAAGCACTACAGCGTATTTAACGCTAAAGTATTCAATAATGCGATGATTTAATAACAAACCTAAAAGCTAAAGAACGGTTTTTTGCCTGAGTAATCTTTACATCCGTTATCTAAGTGATTTAAAACCATCTCTATTTGGTCTCGTGCACCGATCCTATCACTCACTTTGATTTAGATGGTTGAATGTTGTCATTGGACATCTCCTTAGTTTTTAGTTTTGCTAGACGGAAACTATACCCTCTCGTCCTTTTTAGAGATGTTGCATTTATTATATGAATTTGGGTACTATAACAATGTGCTGTGGCCGAACACTACTTGACACATTAATTGATGGTAAATCGATTTAGGCTAAAAAGAACTTGACTCAAATTTAAACTGACGGTCACCAATACAAAATGGGTAACTGTCAGCTCAAGTCTGAGCTACTACAGTCCATTATAGGAAACCACAGGCTTTAGCGAGTGGTTGTCTAGTTTTGTATCACTTCAAACCTCTTTTATGATGAATAAAAAAAACATTATCTTTGCTTTACTAAATTTATTGTTGTTATTTCCTTTTTCCGCCTTCAGTGCAGAATTAAGCCATCGTACTTTAGATC
>JACUUF010000103.1 GCA_014859465.1 Methyloprofundus sp. | reverse complement strand
AACAGGTGTTCACGTTGAGCCAGAATGAGTGTTCACGATGGGGCAGAATATGCATGGCCAGAAGCGGGTCAGTTTAGTTGGCCATTAACATTCGGAATCTGGCTGTCCAATTGGAGCTACAATAGCAAAAGCAACCATCTAAAAATCAAGGTGCTTTTCGCTAAACTTATCAAGGGTAGCTTGGACGGTGAAAGGTTAGTTGAAAGAAATTTTGCCCTAAATATAAGAAATGCATCTAAACTACAGCTAGACCACATGGAGGCTAGCAACCCAAATATAGACAACATCGATGCCTATTTCACCGATGAAGATAGAGAGCTTTATGTTAATGGTCTTGGCAACATGATGCCCTTGCCTGACAGCGAGAACAGGGAAAAAAGTAATAGCCCTTTATCTAATTCATTTCCACACTTTGAAAATGCAGGCATAGCACCAGGTCACTTCTTATACGATGAAGCTTTAAGTTGTTTTGAAGAAAACTCAATTAATATCAATGGAAATACAGTGCCAAATCAGAGTTTTTTTCAGCAGCGTAAACAAAGACTTATCGGCCTCTTTGAATTGGCTGTCAATGGTATTTGATCTCATCTATTTGTGACAAGTCACACAGTACTTAGCCTGACCATAGACATCATCGATGTCTATGGTCTCTTTTTCTGGTCTTAAGGGGTTAATCGCTTTACGAGACTGGATGCGCGCTACTCGCTTCTCATGATCTGCTTTGATTTGCTCAATTCTTTCTGGCTTCATCAGTTCAGACAGGGGCTCCCCTTCTGTCCAAGTAAAGGGTGAGCCGTGGTCCAAAGAGTTTTTCTCGTAACCCATCGCTTCTTTAAACGCTTCTGGGTGCCGTTCTAACAAGCCTACCCACTCGATTTTTTGCTGGTAGAAACAGAAGGTGCAGCCGCTTCTAGATCGCCAGTCGTAGTATCTAGGCCAGCCAAGACCTGAGTTCTCCAAAATTTCAGCTACTGCAGGCTTATCTATGCCATCTTCTCTAAAAGGCAGGTGAATCTTAAGATTTTCTTGAGTTGCGTTGTACCCTTCGCGATAAGGCTCATCAGACCTGATAGCAACATAGCTATGAATGATCTTGCCCTCTTTAAGCATAGGTTTTACCCAGTCTTCAAAAGGCTTGAGCTTCATTTGGCGCGTACACCAACGCGTCTGAGCAGAAGGCAAGAAGTTGTTGTACTGCTTCAGCCAGTAATCAAAATCCCGGTCTGGATTGAGTCTTAAGATTGGCTTACCCAAAAAGCCTTCGAGCTGTCCTAGGTACTCATAGACTTCTGGCAGTTCCTTGCCTGTGTCAGTGAAAAAGTAGTCGATATCTAGCTCAGGGTGGTTCTGCCGCATATAAATGGCTAGGGCAGCACTATCTTTGCCACCTGATAGTCCGAGAACGTGTTTTTCTTGATCACTCATGACTGCCCTCTTCACTCATGTATTCACCACTTAGCTCTGCTAAGGCGGCTAGGAGAATCTCTTTTTTTGTTACTTTGGAACCTGCGGCTTCTTTTAGCCGCGTGACCAACTGATCCACTTCTTTCTGGTCGCTTTCTGCAATCTGAAACTCGATGTGCAGTGGCTTAGCACGCCCCTCTTTCGAAAGGATCACTGCTAAAGACCTGCGCTTATCTGAACGCCCTCGAACATGAGCGTAGGTCTCAGTGCGAACAAATTGTTGCGCTAAGCTAGCAATTTCAATAAAGGCACCATCTAAGTCAGCATCCACCCAGTCTCTTGGCGGTTTATTTGCAGCCAGGCTACCCACCCCTTCAACAGCTGCATCACTACCGTCAAAAATGGTCATGCGGCCAATGAATGCATTCACCCTGAAATCGCCAGACATTTGTTTGATGTTACTTGCACGCCCATTAAGCTCTTTTAGGGCTTGCGATGAGTCACTCGGCACATCAATCTCTGTCAGCAAAAGGCTCGCCATGCGCTGCAACATTTTCGGGTAGGCCTCGACGAGCTCGGTAAGTGCAGAATCAATCACTCGTGTCACTTCACGCGCTACATCAGGTTCTTGAATATCAACATCATCACTGTAAAGCGACGGTAGATCGTTAAATAGCAGCTGGTTGGGATCACTCGCATGTTTAAAGATTGTTCGTGCTTTAACTGCCAAGGCGGACAACCGGTTCGTGCGCTTAGTCCATTCCGGCAGACGATCAAACACAGCGACTAGCCCCCGCCCGATGTCTATCGGAGCAAGCTCTTTAAGCGGGTTGCTTGGATCAAGTCGTCGCACCAAGTCAGCTAGGCTCGACAAGAGGTGTTTTGAAATGTGGGATAAGTCCATCCAGCGTAGCTGAATAGATTTTGGATCCTTGGAAAGGTAATCCACTTCCAAGTCAGTAAAGGTGGACTGAAAAATCCCTTCGCGATAAAAGGCGAGTTTTTCACGGTTGGTCAGGATAAAGGCAACACCTAGAACAGACATTAAACCTTTTTTGATGCCAAAAGGCGGCTGTTCCCACAACTCATAAATTTCCCTTACGGCAAGGCTTCTGTCACTTTGCTCTTCAAGTAGCTTTTCAGCTGCACGCCAAGCGGGTAATAAATTGGCAGCGTCCTGATCTTTACTCGGCTTAGAAAAAGCAAAACCACTCTTAGTGGATTGGTAAAGACCGGTATTCGCTAGAAGAGATTCAAATAGCCCACCTTCTGCTGGGTAGCCTTCGATGCCTAGTCGCTCTTCACCATTATTCAGCACCATAGCTCGAGTAAGGGCATTTTGAGCAGCAATAGCATTACTTGAGGGTTTGGCGCGATTGAGTAGTTCGTTGCTAATCCTTGGTGCATCAGGGTAGGTTTGATCTGCGATGTCTGACGCTAAGTTGTTCAACTTTTTAATGCTTAAGCGCGACAGCTGCTCGCCATCCTGGTACCAAACCGCATTCATCATAGCGGTTTGAAGTTCAGTTTCGAGTTGGTTTTGCAAAAGGATCAAGCGACTAGTGATTTCACGGCGTGCGATCAAGTCACCCTGAATCTCCGCCGACTCGTCACGCACCTTTTCTAAAGCTTTTAGCTCTTTTGAAAGATCTATAATCGTCCAGGCTTGAGCAGGATAACCAACGATTGCACGAAGGTTTAGCTCTTTGGCTTTCAGCGTTGCGGCACGACAAACCTCTTTGGCTTGATCAGCTGTTTCATTGGCTGTGGGTAATGCTAGGTAATAAATACCAATCACGCCTTTGTCAGGAACAAACTCTGAAAGCATGGATTCAAGGGTTTCTAGTGACCCTAGTTTGACGTCACACCAACGCAACGCACCCGTTCTAAAGTAATGACGCTTAGCTAGAACTGGCTGCAAGCCTGCCATATGCTGAAGCATTTCAAAATCGACTTCACCAATATCTTGCAGGGCTTGCTCTGTAGCTTTCTCAACATCGAAATCACTACCAGCAAAAATGGCGTAGGCTTTTGAGTGCTTGCGATAGATGACAAAAGACCATTTTTTCAAATCCTGTAGTGCTGCATCAACCTGCTTGCTAGGTTCGTCAAACACGCCCTGCAGAAGCTTTTGAGTTGGGTAGACACCTGAGCGTTCGCGAAACAAGTCAATTAGTGCAATAGTTTTAAGCAGCTCGACATGAAGCGAAGAGGATGTTTGCGCTTCACAGCGGTCAATAGCCTCCGCAGCCATAGCCCAGCGGTGACCGTCAGGTGATGCAATAATTGAAGGCTCTAAGTTAATTCTTAAGTAATCCCAAAGGCGAGCAGGCGTGTAGATTGCTCCCTTGACGCTGCTACAGCGCAAAAAATCCTGAAAGCCTTCAGGCTCAGCTGAGTTTAAAAAACCAAACAGGCTTCTTTGGTTTTGACCAAACCGACGCCGAGATATAGGACCTAGCAAGGCTGCAACAACAGGATGTAAGGGCCAAGCATCTTCAAGCAGCTGATCAAGGTTCTCAGCTATACCAGGCTTGTTCTCTCGCATCACCTGGGAAACAGCTTGGGTTGCTTTGCTCGCTTTTTGACCCTTGTGGCTAGAATGAATCGCCCGCGCCAAAAGGTCGATCTGCTCTTCACCTGCGGTGTTCACCGCTAAATCAACAAACCGCCCTTGAATTTTGGACCACTCATCTCGGGCATCTCTCGATAATCGGCTAGCATACTCTTCAAAAGACTGATGAAGGATACCGACTACAACCAATCTGCCATTTGAACGGGTTGCCGCTTCAGCAAGCAGCTGAAAGAAATATAGGTCTTCCCCTTTACGAGCGGCTGCCTCCAAAAACTTACCCATTTCATCAACAAAAATAACTAGAGCGGATTTCTTAGAAACAACGTTAAGAGCCTGAATCAGTGTTTTGTCAGACCATCCGCCTGCAGGCACCTGGTCAACAAGTCCAAACTCAATCAGTGCATCACCAAAAACATCATTGACAGCAGCGCGCTGGCCGATAACCGGTAAAATATTCCAATAGCGCTCTTCAGCAGACAGTGCAGACCAAACTTGTTGAGAAGCTTCAGAACCTACAGAGGCCCGTGCATCTTCTCGAATAGACTTCTCAGAAGAAATCAGATGGCTTAGTGCGATGACAAGGCTGGATTTGCCGCAGCCATAAGGCCCTGTCCAAGTAAAAGCTGTTTGCCCATGGCTGATATGCTCTGCCATGCGAAGGAGTACATCAGCAGAGCTTTGAGGGCAGACAAACCCGTTGAGGGCATCCTTATCCTTCAGGTCAGTATCTATACGCACTGACCGCTGGAAACGGCGCTCTACATAAACTTCATTTGCCAATGACATTAAGCAGATCCTCCTTGACCTAAAGCCGAGTAATCTTGACCTAAGAAAAAGTCGAGACGATTTTTTGAAGGTGCCTGGCTTCGAACCAACTGCTTTAGACCAGCCGTTTCAGACCAACGAATTAAACCACTGGTAAAAGACTCCAAGCGAGCTAGGCGGTCAACAAGATCATCTTCATTTAGTTGAAACACACGACCTGGGGAGCCTGGATGATGGGCAATCGCCTCAAAGGAAAGGGTGTTACCGTGAGTGTAGTTGCTCCAGAACTCGGACAGAGCAAAAGCAAAAACGCCATCGCCTAGACTCACCTTAGGACCACGAATAATCCTAAATCCATCTTTTTTGCCGATCGGCTTGATCAAACTAAGCTCAGTCAGCGGAGATTCCATAGTATCTTCATGCGTCTGTTTACCTGTGGCCGGCTTAGCCACATAAGTACGCACAAAGCAGTCAACATCGCGTTTTATCGTAGAAGGAGTGACCCTTGACCAGCCCCTATCCTGCCCAAACTTTATAAGAGCTTTAACCAGGGTCTCTCGCTCAAAGTGATCGCCGTTATAGTGGTTAAACACCCAGAACCAAGTCGTTAAATCCGGGTTAGAAGCAAGCCGCCAGTGTAAAAGCCATAGCGTTGCAGGGTTTTCCATATAAGGGTCAAAACCATCGTCAGCAAAAATAGTCGATCCGATATACCCAACCCCTGAGGCAGCCCCTTTTTTGCCAGAACTAATCACCTCACACTGTGTTGCCCAATGACGAATAGACGCAACCATATTCTTGCCCACACCAAAGCGTGCAATTGCAGATACATCATTGAAAACAGAGTGTTTATCAGAATCATCTGTGGCAGCTTGAACAACATCGTAGGCTTTTTTCAGCCATCCGTAGCGCATCGGAAAGGTTTCATGACCGGACAGTTGAGGCACATACCCTGATTCAAAAAGTGAGCTATTAAGCATTTTTTCCCCTGGAGACTTTATCCAGTCTAGACAATAAAAGGTAAAACCACTAAGGTCAACTACTGGATGTTGGATCCAGTTGCAAAACAGAAAGATGAGAAAGAGCAATCATGTCTGAAAAACCGATATATTTTGACTATCAGGCGACGACACCGATTGACCCGCGTGTTTTTGAGGCTATGAAGCCTTACTACCTAGAGCACTTTGCAAACCCACACTCCACAGAACATGCCATGGGTCAAACAGCTGCGGCAGCAGTCAAAGTTGCTCGCCAACAGGTTGCAAAGCTTATAAATGCATTGCCAGAAGAGGTCATCTTTACCTCGGGTGCAACCGAATCCAACAACCATGTCATTGCTTCCACACTAATTGCCAACAAAACAGCAAAAAAAACTATCCTCATCAGTGAGATAGAGCATAAAAGTGTCAGCGAGCCAGCATACTTTTATGCAGATTTACTTGGCTACCAAGTTAAAATCATCCCCGTAGACCCAACCGGAAGAATAGAGCTAGAAGCTTACAAAGAGCTACTCGATGACAGCGTACTCCTCGTCAGCATCATGACAGTCAACAATGAGATAGGAACACTGCAAGACATCAAGCTCCTTTCAAAACTAGCCCATGAAAGCGGCGCTCTATTTCATACAGATGCAGCTCAAGCAACGACTAACCAGTTCATAGATGTAGAAGACTGGGATGTCGACTTTATGAGTCTCTCCGCTCACAAGATGTATGGACCCAAAGGCATCGGAGCGCTATTTATTCACACCGCACTAATCTCAGACTTCCCTCCCTTTTTGCATGGCGGCGGACAGCAAGATGGACTTAGGTCAGGAACCCTACCCGTACCGCTTTGTGTAGGGTTTGGTAAAGCTGCTGAGATTATGAAAAATGAACTACGTGAATCAATTAAAAAAACATTAAAACTAAGAAAAAAATTAATAGGACTACTTCAATCAAAATCGAAGATTATAATAAATGGAAGTTTGCAAAATAATAATCCCGGCTGCTTAAACATATCCATTGAAGCGAAAGGGGCAGTAGAAGGCATTGAAAAAATCAAGTACGAACTTGCTATATCAAGCTCATCTGCATGCAGCTCAAACAGATCAAATAAAAATAGCAAAAACCATACAACAAAGAAACAAAAAGAGATGGCCACACTAAGAATAGGTTTAGGAAAGGATTCAAGAGTAAATGAATTAGAACTCTTTGCCGAAAAACTAAATTATTAACAATATAATAAAAGCCTGCTTAAGCAGGCTCAAATAATGTTAAGAATTTAGAACTCAATATCTAAATCTTCCTCTTCTATTTCACGGGCTTCAACAGCCGGCATATTCTCGTAAATCTTTTTTAGTAGGGTATCTATGCCATTTGGATCGCCTGGCTCACTACTTAGCCAATCAGTAATTACATACAGCCCAGCATTACAATACTCCTCAAATACTCGTATACAATCTTTTAGATTGTTATCTTTAAGTACTTTTGGGTCTTTTGTTTCAAGCAAACCAAGCAGATATATAAAGCCATCTTTCTGGTCGGTTGAATAAGTATCGAGTATTATATCAATGCAATCACCACTTAATGGTCGTTTTTCGCTGTGACTGAAGCCAACCAAAGCAGCGAAAACCATTAGATCTTTGTTGTACTGAAATATACTTTTATTATCAGACGTCAATCTAGCAACGAGAGGCTCATGATACCTTTCGCGCCTAACAGCAGCATTTCTCCAGTTAAATAAACTAGTTTCAGACATAACCATCAACCCCCGTTACAATAACTCTGTCAGTATTTTTACCGTACACGACAGAAGGAATTTTTTTAGAATTAACATTGTAATACTTTATTTCAACACCAGCTTTAGGTTCTCCAGAAATCTCTGAGGTAAGCAAATAAAATTTACCCAAGCTCCCAGAAGCCTCCAAAACCTCATCAATTTTTTTATCGTTGTCCTGATACATAAATATAACCAACTGATCAACTTGCTTTGGCAGCTCTCTAGCAATATTTTCAGCATACTCTTTACTTAAATGTGAAAATGGAGCATCAATTATCAATGGTGCGATCGCTCCAGGTGTCAAGATTGCACTAGCAAGATCTCTGCGTTCACGAGCAATAGATATCAAAGATGATATGTAAATAAACTTTAAAATTGCGCCTTGACCTTTACTCGGAGGAACAAGCACATCATTGCGATCAACTAAGCCTAGTTTGAAATCTGGTGTTATCCTGACTTTATAATCCTGCACCAGGTACTTATCAAGAAAAAGATCTATTTTTGATTTCAAATTATCGAATATTGCGCCTTCGGCTTCGTCGAGTTCTGCCTTCAATACCAAAAGCATCTCCTCAACAATGTTTATTTTGTTCCTAATAAACTGTGCCCTAGGAGACAAGCTACTTAATCTTAATGACTCGTCATGTTTAGCTTTACGAGTGCTTTTGAGAGATTTAAGATTATCTTCGAGTCGACCTATATCGCGATTTGTTGCAGTTATTTTAGCATCAAGATTTCTTCGCTCTATCTCAAGATCACTAATTTCAACAATATTAAATTTTTCTAGATCTAAAGATAAAACTTCAAGCTCCGAACCAATTCTACTTACTCTATCTTGAAGTCTATGGCAAAGTTTAAAGTTATCATCAATGCTTTGAGCTCCACCATCTGCTAGTGTATCTATCGCTATTAACCGCCCTCTAGCTCTTTGTAGCCTATTAATTAAACCTGGATCCGCAGCCTCACTTAATAAGCTTTGAATTCTATTATAAGCTTCTGAGCCAACAGAAATTTCTGCACCACAAATGCATTCTGATTCTTTAAGAATGTCATGGACAAGCTGTATATTAAAAGGTGCTGGTATTCTACCTTGGACTTCTGACTCATCAATGAAATCCAGCCCCTCTTTAGTTAACTTATCTGAAAAAGCTACCCAAGAGTATTTTCTAATTAAGCTTATTTTATTATATTCGGCTTCCACTAATGATCGCTTAACTGAAGCCAGCTCAATTTCAAGTTTTTTCCTATTAGCTTGCATTCTTTTAACTTCAAAAGAATTTATAGAGCCAAGTTTTTTATCCACCCCGTCCTTTGCAAATCTATAATCTTCTAGCAAAATTTTATTTTGATCAAGCTGCAATGTTTTTTCTTCAATGCTTTTATCAAAAACTTCTAGCTTATTTTCAATATCGGAAAGCTCTTGATCCTTATCTAATCTCTCTAGCTCCGATCTTAATTCAGTTCTGATACGACCAAGATCGTGAATTGTTTTATTAGCAATATTAAAGCCAAGTATGTCTCGTATTGAACCACGAACAGATATCATGCCCTCTGAATCTAATTCTAAATCACTTCCTTCACCATCATTTATAAAATAGGCAGCCATATCTTTAGGAATTATACTATTCATAAACAAGGCAGGCTCTTGTGCTATTTCCTCATAATTACCATCATTATTCATTAAAACCCTAAAATTCTCTATTTCACCACCCGAGCGCTTGACAATATATTCTCTGCCGCCCTCTTCAAAACAAATAGTCACATGGTAGCTTTTTCTATTCCGGCGCTTAGCTTCATTGTTTAGTATGTCATCTGTTTTTTTAAATCCAGGCGAGAACTGCTTATGAAGGCACCATAAAACAGCATTAAGAAGGTTTGTTTTACCCACTCCATTTAAAGCATAAAGCAATGTTGTATTTTTTTTATCGTCACTCGATAAAACAATTTCTTGTTCACCATAAAAAGATCGGAAGTTTTCAACTATTATTGATTTGATTTTCATCTACAACCTCCTTCGATACTCTATCAATTAGCTCTCTTATTCTTTTCAGCCTTTGCACCTCTGGCTCAGCACCATAAAAACAACGGCGCTCTATCTCAACGATGCTTCTAGTTGCCTTCCTAATTATATCATTTCTTTTGTTACTACTAGACATAGCGACTCCTAAGATTTAGAGCTTCAATTTCTTTTTCAACTTCAAACCTATTTTTTGCTAGTGTAGCAAAATCATCGATTCTTTCAAGCTCTGCTTTAATCAGATTAGTTGATGCCGCTGTATTACTACTTGGCAGTGTAACAAAGTCGTATATTACAGCTTTATTTTTTCCAGGGTGCTTTCTTAAAACCCTACCTCTTCTTTGAATATACTGCCTAGGGTTCCTTGTGCTAGCTAATATAAATGCCTTATCGCATACAGGCACATCAACACCCTCGTCTAGAACCTTCATTGAAACAAGTGCATCCACAACTCCATCACTAAAGTTCCTCATTATTACTGATCTTTGTTGTGCGTTTTCAACACTTGTAAAGCGCGATGTTTTCCAGCCAGCACAAGACAATGTCTGAGATACCTTTTCAATTACCCTGATATTATCATCACTATTCTCAGCATCCATTTTACCTTCACCGCAATAGAACAGAGTATACTTCCTATTTTCAGGATTTATTTTTAATGCTATCTCACTTAATGCAATAAGTTTATTTTCTGCACTACCTAAAAGTCTACTCCTCTTCCCACACAAACTTGTTAATTCTGCTTCATTAGCACAGCCACCTATGCTCACCTTGTTTATTAATGCACTAATACGAAGTGACAATTCTTCATACTGCTCTTGCTCTTCTGCAGTTAAATAAACTGGTATTATATGATATTCATACTCGCATAGCACTCCATCATTTATTGCATCACCTAATGAATACTCGCTTACGATATCGCCATAATACCCTATAATATTTTCTTTTGCTGTTTGTGGAAAAGGCGAATCAATTTCATCTTCATCAGATCTAAAAGGTGTGGCAGATAGACCTATTCTATACCTAGCATTGGGCAGAGACTCAGCTGTCTTAGTCGAACCATGATTGTGACACTCATCACCAATAAAAATCACACCGCTACTATCTATAGACTTAATCAAGCTTTTAAAATAGTGACCTTCCATTGTCCTATTTACTACAACTAATGCCAAGAAATCAATAGCTCCTTTGTTGTATGCCATAATCTCGCTTCCGAGCTTGTTATACCATGCAGAGTAACTGTCCCAGCATCTTATTGCTTTTATATTAAAATTTTCCAGGTTATCTATCCACTGCTTTGCTAGCTCTTTATATGGCACAGATACAATTAATGTTGTTTTATAACCTTTAGACGATCTTGCTTTAAATATTTTAACTGCTGAGTAGATTGCAGTTATGGTCTTACCAGAACCTGTTGAAAGTTTAAAAATTCCTGTAAAATCATTTTCCTTCCACTTTGTCATTGCATTAAGTTGGTGCTTTCTTATTTCAAACTCTTTACCATTTAGCATCTTTGGTATTTCAGGCTCTTCGCTTGCAGAGCCTTTCAAAATATAGTCTTCCATCTCACTTGAAATTTCATCCATTATTATTTTATCAATATTATTGGCATTTACTGGTATCGATTTTGAAATTTTGGAATACATGTCTGATGGCACGCTTACTGTTACAGTATTAACCTGCTTGCCATTCCATAACTTCTCAAAAGACTCCACAAACTCTCTACCATACATTTTGTAAGCGTGCTCATCCCAGCTTCTATAAACTGATATTGACTCGGCATTGTACTCCGGTGTCAAGCCGTATATAGTTTCATTGGATGACCCGCTGAAAACTATGTTATTTTTTTCATTGTCGTATATAATTCCTATTTTTTCGTGGTACATTCCTTTTTTCCTAAAAGCGAATTTTACTTCAAGTCGATCTGATGCTATAAGGTATGAAAGCAGTTCAAGCCTTGCTCTATGCTTTTCTTTTACATTTGAAATAATTTCCTCTAGGTCTTTTTCTTTCTCTTTTAGTATTCTTGCCAATTCTCTACCTTTTCTTACAGACTCAAATTCATCCTCTTCAAGTGGATGCCCTATAATGAGCCTCATTTTTCCTTTATTTTTTACCAGGCCAGATAGCCCTTTCAGGTTTGAGATAAGTGCTTGCGAGCTAAAGTATCCAACAGCTCTGTCATATTGAACCGCTCGCTCTAGCGCTGGTTTATAAAAAGCTTCAAATATATTAACTAGCTCTGTTCTATATACACCGGACCATTCAATCTCTTTCAAACGCATAACTCAGCCTATAAGTTTATTTTTTAATATGTTTATCCTGGTTTTACTTCCTTATAATGCCATCTCTATAAGCATTAAATTGCTTCGCCTGATACTCCTGCTTCACCGCCAAAGCTTCATCCAGATCCGCAAGCACTAGAACTCTTACCTGCTCAAGCAGCTGATCAATGTCTTTCTCAAAATCTGTGAGTATCTCGGCTCTCATGTCTTCACGGTACAAGGCTTCTGC
>JACUUF010000102.1 GCA_014859465.1 Methyloprofundus sp. | reverse complement strand
GAAATGTCGTAACTTCAATTATATTGAAAATCACAGATTTCACCCACTACCAAACTAGGCATACATGCAGTTAATTTAAACAAAGACCCAAAAAGCGAACATTTCTTTATTCGTATGGGCGCTAAAGCGATTCCCTTTTTAAAAGAAATTCAGCAGGAATATTTACAAGGCAAGCAGGCTTTAAAACATATACCCGATACCCAGGAATGCCGTAAACGTTTGTACCCTTCGGAGGATTGGTTTGATACCTTTCCTAACCAGGCAAAAGGTATTTTGTCAGAAAAAATCATTAAAAAGGAAATAAAGCGTCTACGTGAAAAAATCAATGAATTTGAACAAGATCTGGATAAGGCCGGCCTAGACTTACGCATTGCTTATGCTGCAGCAATCAAATGGCAAGAATTATTTTTAGATAAAGAAGGGGAATTTCATTGGTATTTTAAAAAAATGCGCTTAGCTCTACATAAAGGCTCATTTTTATATGTACATGCTGGTTTGGATGATCATATTGCCCATATGATTTGTGACAAAGGTGTTAAATACCTAAATCAACAATTCAAAAAGCACTTACACGATGAAATTTTTGATTTTTACTACGGTCCTTTAGCCAATACCATACGCACTAAATATCGTGATATTGATATGCCTATGACCAAACAAGGCAATAAAATGTTACGTGAAAGAGGTATTTATGCCATTGTTCACGGACATAAAAACCTGCGTTACGGGCAACGTATTATGTTACGTAAAGGTATGGTCAATTTTGAGTGTGATGCCTCAGTGGATCGACATACACGCAAGAAAGAACATATCGGTACGCTACAAGGTCACGGCGCCGCAGTCACTATATTTCAACCACAAGGCCGCGTCCTAGGAATTAGTACCGATTACCCCTACATTAAACTTTTTCAAGCCCCACTCACTCAGCCATGAAACAAGAAAAGAAAAGCTTTCGACACGAATCCTTACAAGATGCTCAAAGCATCGAAAAAATTCTCGCCGCCATTAGTGAGAGCTTAGGTAAAGGTAAGCTGAAATTTAGCGATGAAGAAGATGAAATTATCTTTCAACCCGAAGGCTTGATGAAACTAAAGTTAACTGCCGCCCAAGACGGCAATGAGCAGCGCTTTAATATCAAAGTTAACTGGCAATTAGATAGTGATAAATTAAAAAATAAAACGATAAAGGTTGAGCATTAAGAATTTTGTGGTGGCCACCTAACATAGGGCAAGTGGCAAAGAGTCTCTCGAATTAAATTAACAGTTATTAGTCGCTCCTATGAAAAGCTAATGGCATACTGGAATTCAATCTGGAATTCAACGCTGCTATTTCGCGTATTTCACTTTACGCTTTACCAGCTTGCGGAAAAAGCCCCATGGTTCAGGGCATAGGTTCGACACAACTTTTATACTGTTAAAGACAATGAAATAAAAAGTGAAGTTGCTCCCTCTCCTGCTGGAGAGGGTTGGGGTGATTGGCACTTGTCTTATTTTTCTGAGCTTCTTGTAGAGTAGTATTAGCAGAATCGACTGTTATTGAGTGTAAATTTCTTACGCTCAGAAACGAAGCAGTTAAGGCGTCACCTTATATGTTTGAGTATAAGACTGCCCTGCTACACAGACATCTCGGCTAACAGGGCTTTCACAAGAAGTGTCGGTAAATTCTGCTTTTAACTCACCCTGCTCTGTGGGTACAAAATAAAAACGAAAATTTGGATCAGAACTGATCGCAATATCTGTTTTCGCGGTGAGAATCGGCCTATCATTAAATGTAACTTTTATCTGCTTAATAAAATGCGCGCGGCGCTTAAATCGTGTCAGCTGATCAATTTGCATGCCGGTAATATTGGGATGACTAATGAGTAATTGTGCCATGGTTGGCTTACCCTCTTTGGCTTTGTCATCAAGCCTAAATTTCATTTTTCCTAAACGCGCCATAGCCGCATCATAATCTGCACCAATCGGCGCGGAACAACCACCACTAGCCTTAACAAATTCCTTAACCATATAGTGCTCGCCGGTATTCATCTCGGCAATAGCACGAATATAGCTGTAAGTATTCACTCGAACACGCATGGCAATATCAGCCTTGCCACTATCTGGGGTAAATTCAAACTCACCGACAAAAGGAAAAGGATTTTTATCAATCACTAACAAAATACGCTTAATATATTTTTCTTTAGTTTGTGGGAAGCTGGCGGTTACTTTAATAGGCACTAAAGCGGGGTCTTCAGCACGTACTGGAGTGCTCAGTTGAATAACATCGTCACCTTTTAATAACTGCTTTCCAGCAAAGAACTGCTGCTTTAAAACTTGATTCCAAATCACTTCATCTTCTGCCGCATATGCGATAGTCGGTAGTAAAAAGACTAAAGCTAGGCAGAGTAATTTTTGTAATTGCATAGAAAATATTCCTGTTGTCAGTCAATAAATTTAAAATGATGCGCATTATACCTGTTTATAAGCATTTAATGATTAACCATGCCATACAAAACGGCAATATGCGCTAACTCGGCAACATTAGAGACATTTAACTTTTTCTTTATTTGCGTACTGTAATTAGCTACTGTTTTATATCCAATACAAAGCTGTTCAGCAATTTTATGACTTGTATGCCCTTTGGCCAATAGTAAAAATACATCAAATTCACGTGGCGTGAAGGCCTTAATAATCAATTGATGATCCGTTTGCACAGCCTCGCTTGGCGCCAATAATGATCTGCTTTTTAAACCCTGTTCGACATAAGTCTGCCCTTGCTTAATACATTGAATCGCTTCAATTAATATATTAGCCGCACTATTTTTACTGATAAAGCCCTTTGCCCCCGCATCTAGCGCACGACTGATAAAAATAGGTTCTTCATGCACACTAAAAACTAAAATTTTAGCCTCTTTATGCCGATCACAAATTCGCCTAATGGCTTCTAGCCCGCCGATTCCAGGCATTGATATATCCATTACCATGACATCAGGTTGTTGTTCTTGATAAAGTTGGATCGCCTGCTCACCTCGCTCAGCTTCAGCAATAACTTCAATACTTTCGTTGGTAGACAGTAACATTTTAAAACCAGCGCGTACCACCGCATGATCATCAACCAGAATAACTTTTATTTTCATTTAAGTGAGATGTGTATTGTTAGTTGAATACTTTAAGGAGTCGCGATTAAATCACTTAGGCTAAAGCGCTGTTGTGGGCACCACTTCAGTGCTGACATTTGTGGCTAGAAGCCACTCCTATAGGCGGTCAGATTATACCTCTCATTTCTAAAGTGGACTAAAAAGCCATCATCGGCTGCCGGGCTTGGTGCTGTCTTAATCTTCCCATTCCAATTCAGCAAACGCACTGCTCAGGTTCTTTTTATGAAAGTCATTAAATAATTGCCATTGCGCTTTATCTATCGAATCATTGTCTTGCAAAATATCCTCCAAATATTTACCTTGCTTGATTTTGGCTCGCACATCGCTGGCCAGCTTTTGTAAATAGTGTTTTTCTGCCTGCAAACTCTCTGGCCAATCACGATCGATAGAGCCATGCCCTGGGATAACGACATCGAATGACTGTTTTTCTAATTCAGTTATCACTTTTAGCCAGCCTTTTAAGCTGCCATCTAATACCGGTAAATGTCCGACAAAAAGTAAATCTGACAGCCACATAGTATTGGTTTGTGCATCAAAAACCGTCAAATCATTATCAGTATGCGCAGTGGGATAAGCTTTTAATTCCAGTATCCGCGCGCCTAAATCAACTTTTAAGGCATCTTTTACCGTAATATTTGGTGGAATAATATCTTTTGCCGTTAAGTGAACCGCTATTTGTTCTACAGACCGGGCAATATAAAATCCCCCTCTTGCCGCCATCGCTCTACCAAGCTTTTCGTGACCGATAAATTTTATATTAGGAATATCTTGAAAGGCGCTATTACCAAAAATATGATCAGGATGTACATGCGTGTTAATCACGTAACAAATTGGCGTGGTCGTCATTTTCTGAATAGTCGTTTTTAACAAGCGACCTTGCTCTGGATTACCGCCGCTATCGATCACGGCAACACACTTTTTGCCGACTATAAAACCTATATTAGCAATAGCATCATGATTATGCACATCCGGTAATGCTATCGGCCCTTGATGAACATAGATGCCTTGAGCCACTTGTTTAATATTAAACGCCGCCAAGGCATGATTTGTTGTTATAGCAAATAATAACGGCAATAAATAACGCACAGCGTATCGTTCCTTGTAATTTAAAGTGAATCAGTAAATGCAGCGCACGCGCGAATTTAGCCTTTATCTTGCATACAAAAAGATAAAAAAGCTTGCACGGCACGAGATTGCAATGACGGTTTAGGAGCAATAATATTCAATTGCCAAGTGAGGCCTTGTGCACTACCTATTCTGCGAGAAGCCAAACCCGCAGCTTCATTTTTTAAGGCCATTGCCGAAGAAAAGCCGATGCCTAAACCAGCACGCACTGATTCTTTCACAGCGGAAACACCTGTGACTTCAATATTGACCGGCGCATTAATATCCGCCTCTATTAACGCCCCTTCAACAACATGTCGAGCACCTGATCCGGGTTCTCGCCAGATAACTTGATGCGCAGTAAACACCTCTAAAGGCACATAATCAGGATACTCAAGTGCAAGCGGATGGTTATCAGGAATAACCAAAACAATTTCATCTTGTTGCCAGGCAATGACTTGATAATTACTGGGTAATTCCACGCTCTGCAATGAACCTTCGATAAAGCCTAAATCGAGGTTATATAAGTTATCTAATGTTTCACTGGTATCTAAAGTCTTCATAAAGACCTGTACACCTTCGTACTCTGTTTGTAACTTAACCACATATTGAGGCAAATAATAACTAGCAATAGTCATCGTTGCACCTATGCGTAACACGCCGGTACTAATTTGTTGTAAGCTACGCACATATTCATGTGCTTGCATATAGCAGCTATCCATTTTATCTGCATACTTTAACAAACCCTCGCCTGCGGCAGTTAATTCAATTTGATGCCCTTTACGCTCATACAAAGGCTCTCCAACAAAAGCCTGTAAAAGTTTTAGCTGTCCAGATACCGCTGGCTGACCGACATGTAGCTGCTGCGCAGTTAAGGTAATGCTTTTTAATCGCGCAACCACTGAGAAAGTCAGTAAATGTTGAGGGTTTAAGGCCATTTTCAGTGCATATTTAAGTTGTTAAATGATATTAAACTGGATAATATCATTATTTATGATACACATCTAAAGAAAAGATTACTTGAACTCAATATGACTGTTTTGTTAAAGTGAATAAAATTTGTCGAATATAATGATTAAATAAGTTTGGCGCACATTTATTAAGCTATCTTCAATAAACGGAAAAAGCTGGAGGAACACGAGTGGCAGTTATTACAATAAGCCCAGATCAAATCACTACAAAGAAACGCAAAGGGCCTAAAGGCCATGCAGTTGATCTCAAAGCACTAGAAGAAATTCAGCTACTGTTAGCTGATGAGTCGCGGCAACGCGATTTATTGATTGAGCATTTACACAAAATTCAAGATCAATACCAGCATATTTCCTCTAAGCATTTGGTCGCTCTCGCGCACGAAATGAAACTTTCTCCCGCCGAAGTTTATGAAGTCGCTTCTTTCTATCATCATTTTGATATAGTCAAAGAAGGTCAAACAGCCCCTCCTGCTTTAACTGTTCGCGTTTGTGAGTCCCTTTCTTGTGCTATGGCAGGCGCTAATGATTTAATTACAGCGCTAGAAAATGGTTTAAACCCAGATAACGTTCGTGTGCAAAAAGTGCCTTGTGTCGGTCGCTGTCAACATGCCCCTGTTGCCGTTGTTGGTCAAAACCCGATTGATGAAGCAACGCCGATCAGCGTACTTAACGCCGTTGAGAAAAAACAAATTACCGCCCCGATCACTGACTATATAAGTCATGCTAATTATCTGGCAGATAACGGTTATCAAACACTCAAAGGCGTTTTAGACGGCTCTATTGAGACTGAAAGCGTAATTAAAAAAATGGAAGATTCCGGTCTGCGTGGCTTAGGTGGCGCTGGATTTCCTGCGGGTCGTAAATGGCGCATTGTAAAAAGTTTTCCCGGCCCGCGTTTAATGGCCGTCAATATTGATGAAGGCGAACCAGGTACCTTCAAAGACCGTCATTATTTAGAGTCAGACCCACATCGTTTCTTAGAAGGCATGTTAATTGCCGCTTTATGTGTCGGTTGTGATGAAATTTATATTTATTTACGTGATGAATATGCGGGTTGCCGCGCAATCCTAACAAAAGAAATTGCTAATTTAGAAAACAGCATCCCAGGTTTACCACCGATCCATTTACGTCGTGGTGCCGGTGCTTATATCTGTGGTGAAGAATCAGCGATGGTTGAGTCTATCGAAGGTAAGCGTGGCATGCCTCGTTTACGCCCACCATTCTTAGCGGAAGTGGGTTTATTCGGTCGCCCTACCCTAGAACACAATATGGAATCGGTGTACTGGGTACGTGACATCGTAGAAAAAGGCCCTGAGTGGTTTACTTCATACGGCCGTCATGAGCGCAAAGGTTTACGTTCCTTCTCTATTTCAGGCCGTGTTAATAAACCGGGCGTGCATTTAGCACCCGCGGGGACAACAATGCGTGAATTAATTGCAGAATTCTGTGGTGGCATGCAAGAGGGTCATGAATTTTACGGTTATTTTCCCGGTGGTGCATCAGGTGGCATTTTACCTGAATCAATGGCCGATATTCCGATGGATTTTGACACACTCAACGAACACGGTTGTTTTATCGGTTCTGCCGCAGTAGTCGTGTTCTCTAAACAAGACAGCGCGAAAGAACTCGCTATTAATGCCATGAAGTTCTTCGAAGAAGAGTCCTGCGGTCAATGTACGCCTTGTCGTGTTGGTACGGCAAAGGCGGCGCAACTCATGGAAGAAGAAAACTGGGATACTGACTTACTAGAAGAATTATCTTCAGTAATGGTCGATGCCTCGATTTGTGGTTTAGGCCAAGCGGCTCCCAATCCATTACGCTGTGCGATTAAGTACTTTCCTCAGGAAATTTAACACAGACGCCAATGATTAATTACAACGCTGATTTTTATGGTTGGACACAAGAGCAAGCCACTTTACTTAAAGCTGGCAGACTTTCTGAGCTAGATATCGACAACTTGCTTGAGGAAGTTGAAACAATGGGACGTAGTGAGAAACGTGAATTGGATAGTCGCTTAACTGTATTATTAGTGCATGTACTAAAATGGCAGTATCAACCTATCCGCCGTAGTCGTAGCTGGCAATTAACCATTAAAGGACAGCGTATTAATTTCTCAGAAACCCTAGAAGAAAATCCGAGTCTTAATCCGCAAATTGATACGATCCTAAATAAAGCTTATGCAAAATCTATCATTAAAGCGGCTCAAGAAACAGCCTTAGAGGAGCAGTCTTTCCCAAGTGCTTGCCCTTGGAGCTTGTCTCAGATTTTGGACGATAATTTTTACCCAGACGCAGGTGAATAAAATAATGGCTGCAAATCCAGATACCTTAAACAACCCTATGATTAATTTCACTCTTGATGGTGAGGCTGTTGCTGCCTTTGCAGATGAAACCATCCTGCAAACAGCAAAACGTCATAATAAAGAAATCCCCCACTTATGTTACATGGAAGGTTTACGTCCTGATGGTAACTGCCGTGCTTGCGTAGTTGAAATTGCCGGCGAAAGAACCTTAGCACCGTCTTGTTGCCGCATGCCTACCGAAGGCATGAATGTACAGGCTAACAGCGAGCGCGCTGTTAAATCACAAAAAATGGTACTTGAGCTACTTAAGTCAGATCAACCGGAACAAATAGGCTCACCGTATAAGCTTGATTCTGAACTAGATCAGTGGGTACAAAAATTACAAGTCGGCGAGCCGCGTTTTAAATCACGCGTACAGCCTGCCGCAGATTTATCGCACCCAGCCATTGCCGTGAATATGGATGCCTGTATTCAATGTACGCGCTGTTTACGTGCTTGCCGTGAAGAGCAGATGAACGATGTCATCGGCTTCGCTCACCGTGGCGCACATGCTGAAATCGTCTTTGATATTGCCGATCCTATGGCAGCCAGTAGTTGTGTTGCTTGTGGCGAATGCGTGCAAGCTTGCCCTACGGGTGCATTAATGCCAGCAAACAATGTGGGTCTTGAGCAAATAGATAAAACAGTTAATTCAACCTGTCCTTATTGCGGCGTGGGTTGTTTAATCAAATATCATGTTAAAGACGATAAAATTCTTTATACCGAAGGCCGAGATGGTGATACCAATAAATTCCGTCTTTGCGTTAAAGGTCGTTATGGTTTCAACTATATCCACAACCCACTACGCTTAACTAAGCCCTTAATTAGACGTGAAGGTGTAGCGAAAACCACTGAATTACTGGATCCGAATGATTTAGACAGCGTATTTCGTGAAGCAACTTGGGATGAGGCTTTAGATTTTGCCGCAGGCGGATTGAGAAAAATTCGTGATGAAAAAGGTAAAAAAGCCTTAGCCGGCTTAGGTTCCGCCAAAGGTAGTAATGAAGAAGCTTATTTATTCCAAAAATTAGTCCGTACTGGCTTTGGTTCAAATAACGTCGATCATTGTACGCGTTTATGTCATGCCTCCTCAGTGGTTGCCCTACTAGAATGTTTAGGTTCTGGCGCGGTATCCAATCCTGTTGAAGATGTAAAACTAGCAGACGTGGTTATTATTATTGGTTCTAATCCAACTGTAAACCACCCTGTTGGCGCAACCTTTATGAAAAATGCGACTACCACAGGCACAAAGATTATTTTAATGGATCCAAATCGTACGGCGATTGCGAAATATGCGTCACATCATTTAGCCTTCCGTCCTGATACCGATGTCGCCATGTTAAACGCTCTTATGCATGTAATCTTAGAAGAAGGTTTACAAAACGATGCTTACATCGCCCAGTACACCGAAGATTTCGAGTTCATGAAAGAACACTTAAAAGACTACAGCCCTGAAAAAGTAGCACCTATCTGTGGTATTGATGCGGATATGTTACGCGAAGTAGCTAGACTGTATGCAACTTCTAAAAACTCAATGATTTTATGGGGCATGGGGGTTTCACAGCATATTCATGGTACAGATAATGCGCGTTGTTTAATTGCTTTAGCCTTAATGACTGGGCAAATTGGTCGTCGCGGCACAGGTTTACACCCATTACGTGGTCAAAACAACGTTCAAGGTGCATCAGATGTCGGTTTAATTCCTATGGTTTATCCGGATTATGCACCTGTTGAACACTTTGAAAACCAAATACGTTTTGAAAAATTATGGGGAGTTCCATTAGACCCTAAACGCGGCTTAACTACGGTAGAAATGATTCATGCAATTTTAGATGGCGAAATCTTTGGTATGTTCATTGAAGGTGAAAATCCTGCGATGTCCGATCCAAATCAACATCATGTGCGTGAAGCCTTCTCAAAATTAGAGCATTTCGTGGTGCAAGATATTTTCTTAACAGAAACGGCCGGTTTTGCTGATGTCATCTTGCCTGCATCAGCGTTCTATGAGAAAAGTGGTACGTTCTCCAATACTGACCGCCGCGTGCAAATGGGGCGTCAAGCCGTTACCCCGCCCGGAGATGCAAAACAAGACCTATGGATTCTGCAAGAAATTGCTAATCGCTTAGGTTGTGGCTGGACTTACACAGGACCTGAAGACGTGTTCAATGAAATGCGTTTAGCAATGCCTAGTATTGCTGGTATGACCTGGGATAGATTAGAGAATGAAGATTCTTTAACTTACCCATTAGAAAATGTCGGTGATCCGGGTGAACAGGTTATTTTTACCGATGGCTTCCCTACCGGCTCAGGTCGCGGTAAATTTGTGCCTGCCTCTTATATTCATGCCGATGAAATGCCAGATGCAGAATACCCAATTATCTTCATTACAGGTCGTCAACTTGAGCATTGGCATACCGGCAGCATGACACGCCATTCTCCTACCTTAGATGCGATTGAACCAGATCCAGTAGTCACCATTCACCCTGAAGATTTACAATCAATGGGCGTAAAACCAGGGGAAATTATTACCATTGAATCTCGCCGTGGCAAGATTTCCGCCTACGCACGTGCTGATATGGGCATACAAAAAGGTACTATCTTTATGGCCTTCTGTTATAACGAAGCTAGCGCTAACTTACTGACTAATGAAGCCTTAGATCCATCGGCTAAAATTCCAGAATTCAAATTCTGCGCAGTTAAAGTAAGTCTTGGTGGTGAAATAGCGGTACGTATTAACTAGAAAAACTCAAGACCTTTGTCGCGCCTGCAATGGCGCGACAAACCATCGCTTCCTAACTTAACTTATCTTTTCTGGTAATATCTTTGTGCAGTTACTCACAACTATTTAAACTTTCACACGCTAAAATAAACATATTTAAAATATAGTTATATAAATCTTCAAGAAAAGTGAAGAATTAATCTAATAAAACACATGGAAAACACACCCGATCTTCCATTTTCAATAGATACAACGGCTATATCTCAATGGCTAGATGCGCTTAACTTAAAGCAACCGGTACAAACAGCCAATCATATTTATACCACCCTTAAAACGCTTAACAAATCTTCCGCTCGATACCAACAACACTTACCAATACTGTTAGATGGTTTAACCCCTATCACGGTTCAGTTATGTACCGATTTACAGCCTTTATTTTGTACAGAAGACGATAGTTTAGATGCAAAAAAACGCAAAATAGCACGACTTAGCATTAATTCATTACGTTATTTAGCTTTCTTGCATTACTAGCTAATGCTAAATACAGAAAATGACCGCCTCCCTTTATACATTAACCGATGTATAAAAATTTGTGATTTATGTCTAACACAAAGCGCTTTAATTTATGAGCGTCCATCACAAGACATATGGAAAATCATTGGAAAAATGTACCAACTGGCAAGTAATAAAGCCTCACTTGAATTGTTAAACAATGATTCCACGTCTTTTTTCAACCAACAAGACACGATTAGCAAAAACATTAAAACCATTCTGTTGTTTAATTTGTGTAAGCCTTATTATTTAATAAGGCATCAAATAATACAACTGCATACCTTGCTTAATCAATACAGTGATCAACTCATCAATCAACCCTCAATACACAGAGGCTTGCACACACAGCTGGAATTACAGCCTACCAAGCCCTGCAAAAATCATTAGCCCTAGCATTGATACAGAATTTAGCACGCTATACCTAGACAGTCGCTTACTACGACCTATTCTACAAGCAGCAGGTTTTTCAGCTATTGCAGCTAAACTGACATCACACGGGGCACTTATTCCCAGCCTTAGCAAAGAAAGGCTTACCCGTAAGCTCATAGCTTATGGCATTAACGCAGTCTACGAGCTAATAGAACAACATAAGCGCACCCAAAAAATACACCAAACATCGAAGCAACTTTTATCGCTTGCAGATAAATTAGAGTTACAGCCTTTTGACTATGAAAAAAAACTAGAAAAAATATCCTCTGCGGATATTTGGAAAAATAATAAAGTATCGACCAATACCAGTGATATCGCACTAATTAAAGAAGACTTAGACTCAGATTTTCTGTTAGTTGAGCTCAATTCATTCTCAGGTACAGCAGAAGAGCTAATTAACCTGAGTTCGGGATAAGAAAATCCCTTTAATATCTAGTTGTTACAGTTATATTTATGTATTTTTGTCTAAAAATACAAATAATCTTGGATTTTTAAGTCGCCTTTTAAGGGGGTATCTGCATGATTTGGCTAGGAAAATCATGGAAATATAAAAATCCCCTTTAAAATCAATAACTATTATCCCGAACTCAGGTTAATTATTATTGATGGCGATAATAAGCTGAAATTAGGTATTATTAGATATATCTCTCAACTCAAAAATGAACAACAAAGCTATCAATTGCTGGTCGAACAAATCAGTTCAGAACTCGAAACAGTCACTATAATAAACCAAAATCAGCCACAAAAAGCGATCAGGTGCAACACCCCTAACAATGAGACTCTGTTACTCGTTGCCCCGAACAAGTACTGCACAGCGTCGACCATCAAACTAAATCAGCAAGCTTTTATGCTCGCGAGGCTT
>JACUUF010000395.1 GCA_014859465.1 Methyloprofundus sp. | reverse complement strand
GGAACGCCAAAGTCGCTCTGATTATAAAAGCACATCAACTAGGCATGCCTATGCAAACCATCAGTGAATTAACCGGTGTTGATGAAGCTAAAATATTAGCTGTTATTAATGAAGTTGGGTAGTCTGTAGGATATGGTGAGGCACGAACCGCATTAATCTAAAATACATTGAAAACGGTATGAATAGACAAGCAAGTCAAAAGCAAAGTTTGATAAATATAATACAACTAGCAAAAAATAATACAGAGGTAGAAGTGCTTTGGTTATATGGATCACGAGCGAGAAGTGAGGCTAAAATTGAGAGTGACTATGATTTGGCGGTCATATTTAAAACGTATATTGAAGACCCCATAGAGTGTCGATTAAGACCTGAAATCCTTGCATTAGAATGGCATGAACAACTTAAAATACCCTTGTCAATCATCGATATTAATCAAGTGCCATTACCGCTAGCTTACACGGTTGTCTTAGACAACACCCTGCTTTATAGCAAAAATGACTACCGTAGAATAACTGAAGAACAGAAAATTATGTCAAAATGGGAAATAGATTATTGCTACCACAGAAAACATTATGCTTAATATTTATGTCGATGCGATTCAACAACATGTGAAAGAATGTGTAGAAGATTTAGACACACTTCACGACATATTAAAGCAACGCTCATGGACGAGGGTAGAAAGAAAAGGAGCAGAAAGGCTACTGCAAATCCTAGTAGAAGCTTGTATAGGGGTATCTAAACACTGGTTGAAACAGCAAAATAAAGTACTACCAACCGATGCTTATGCTGTATTTAAGAAATTAATGGAGTTACAGTTAATCCCTGCCGAGGATGCGCCAGAATGGCAAAGAATTATCGGGATGAGAAATGCAATTGTGCATGACTATTTGAATTTAGATGAAAAAATAATAAAAACCATTGTAGTCAATAAAATGTATCTTAAGCTACAGGATTTTGCATTAACCATAAGTGCCAAATTAAATAACTGAAGCATCAATTTGTAGATAGTAAAGCACGAGCTGCATTTTATTAAACTGAAGAAAATAACCTATAGAGCCTACAATTTTCATAGAAAAATCAGAAGAAAGATGGATTAAACAGCTCAGAGATCAAGGCAAAATTGAGTATAGAGGCAGCAAAAAAAACAGGAAGTTACTATACAAATAAATCAGCCAACATAGCCATAAAAGTCGAAAACCTCAGTAAAAAATACCTTATCCATCATGAAAAGAAATTAGAGTGTTATCAAACCTTGAGTGACGCGATTATTCAAGGCAGTAAAAATATAGCGAACAAACTCTAATGCCTTTAAATAATCAAGATACAAAAAACTAAACATAGTGCTAGCAAAACTAACCCAACTTAAAAACCACGAAGGCTTTATGCGCTACTTTAAAAACACCAGCTGGATGATGGGTGAGCAATTGCTGCGTATTATTGCAGGCCTGTTTGTCGGCATTTGGGTAGCGCGGTATCTAGGCCCAGAACAATTTGGGATATTCAGTTATGCGCTGGCCTTTACCGCCATTTTTGGTGGCATTGCCAAACTCGGGCTAGACGGCATCATGGTGCGCGAGCTGGTCAATAATCCCGCAAATCGGGATGTTTATTTAGGAACTGCCTTCTGGCTCAAAATCCTCGGCGCATTTATCGTTATCAGCTTAATGGCCGCCATTGTGCCCTTTACCAGTAACGACGCCACCACCAACCTGTTTATTTTTATTATCGCCTCAGGTTTGGTTTTTCAAAGTTTTGAAGTGGTTGAGTTTTACTTCCAATCGCAAGTGCTCGCCAAAATCGTCTCCATTTGCAAAGTTATTCAACTTGCACTGTCATCGATGATCAAAATCTACCTTGTACTCAGCGAAGCCGAATTGATTTGGTTTGTATTGGTCACTGCCTTTGATGCCCTGAGTTTAGCGGTCAGCTACTTTATCGCCTACAAGGTTAGAAAAAATCCGGCGTTCTACAAACACTTTGACCTCAGCATCGCCAAACAACTGCTGAAAGACTCATGGCCG
>JACUUF010000101.1 GCA_014859465.1 Methyloprofundus sp. | reverse complement strand
TGGGTGTAGAACAGCAAGTTTCGCTTCTCGTTTTGAGTGATAAGTAAAGGTTCCCTATTTTCCGTTATATCCTTAACTATTTCTGCAGTATGACTTTTTAGGTAGCTAATAGGTTTGATTTGAGATGAATATTTCATGAGTAGGCTCCAATAGAGTTTTAAGACTAATTTTAGTTTTAATTTGGTCTTATGTCTGCCTCCTCAAAAAAGGGGATAATAGAGACAAACCCGAATGGCACTTATTTAAGCGACAAACAGTTGAAAATATTAAAAAAGGCAGAGGAAGTGACAAACTTATTATGACGAAACAACTAAGCCATCACCCAGCCCCGGCCAGCGTTTTCAGTATGTCCCGCCTTAAAGCAGTCGCCTCTTTTAGGGCTGCACCTGATTAATAACTAAGTTCAACTCTTTATCTGCATTGACTTTTACTTGCTCTAGCTGAACAAATAAATCACCTGCTTGCGCTTGTGGTGTGCCACTGAAAGAAACACGCGCAATAATATCCACTTGTTCTACCGTTGATAGGGTTGCTGTGGGCATCGCTGCTTTGCTATCGTCTAGCACAATACGCTTAGGTAAATCCTTTACTTGTAGGCGCTCTATCGCTAACGGCATACGCCCACCTACAGCGCGAGCGAAAACAAATACGGTATCCTGCGGCTTAACCTTAGCGAGTAATTCAGGCGCTAATGAGAGATTAACAATAATTTTTGCGCCACTATGAGTAACGGGCTGCGCTGCTTTAGTCGTGGCTACGACAGCCTCGGCTGGCATGCCGGCTTTGGAACGGGCATCAGCAATGGCTGGCTCGATAAAACGCTCAATCTGCACCTTGCTCGATTTTACTTTGGCTTGCTGCCACAATTCGATCGCTAGTGCGAAATTATTCTGCATATAGGCTTGAATACCCTTAAGCATTAAGGCGGTGCTTTCTTGGCTATCTGCGGCTAAAGCTTGATCTACGGCGACATTCACTTCTTCAGTAAATTGCTCGCCTTCCGCTTGAAATAAAGATTGGGCATAAGAGCCTTTTACTAGCGCATAATCTTCATTATCAGGTCCGATACGCTCTGCTAACGTTGCATAAACTTCAGCTGACTTTTTAAAATTGCCCATAGCCGCATAGCTGTTAGCCAGCAAAACGTATTTATCAAAATCATCTGGGTTTTCAGCTAATTTTTTCTCTAACATTTCTACCGCTTTAGCAAAATCAGGCGCTTTTTGCTGTGGCGCATCAGCACTGACTTGCATGGTTTCGCCTTGCTCTTTTAAGGCCAAATAATCGGCATAATCATCACTACGCCCCAAGTGCAGATAGATTGCAATACTGAAAATCATCAGCACGAACACGACAGCAAAAATAACGACGGCTTGTTGAACCTGCACCGGCTGATTTTGATAGGTCAGTTGCTGTTTACCCGTCACATCTTGAAGTAATGATTTTTCCAACTCGGCTTTTAACGCTTGATAAGCACTCTCTTCTAAAGTGCCCTGTTCTTTTTCCGCCTCTAATTCAGCGAGGCGATCACGAAAAATAAGGACATTATCTTGCTGTGCATCAGAGCCGCTAAGCTCATCGGTTTTTCTTTGTTTTAACAGGGGGACTAACAAAAATACGACGGCGACTAATAATAAAACGGCGAATCCCAGCCATAAACTACTCATGATTTTTTATCCTTGTTTAATACTTGCTGTAATTGTTTTTGCTGTTTAGCATCTAATTCAGGCGTGTGCTCTGAATTTTCGGCGTGCTTACTATTACGGCTACGGGTCAACCCAATCACAACAATTAAACCGAGCAGCAATAATACCCCCGGCCCTAACCATAACACGGCATTTTGCGCATTAAATCGTGGCTCATATAAAACAAAATCACCATAACGCGCGACCATATAATCAACAATTTCCGTATCGCTTTTATCTGCTGCCAACATCTCAAAAATCTTTTGCTTTAGATCCTGTGCAATTTCGGCATTAGAATCGGCAAGGTTTTGATTTTGACATTTTGGACAACGCATATCAGCACTCAACGCTTGAAAACGTCGCTCCTTGTCTTTATCTTTAAACTCATAAGTCTCAATGGCTGCATAGGCGCTAGTTATGGATAACAAGATTATTATAAAAAGCCTCAACATCATGGATTACCCTCTAAATTTTGAATCATCACCTGTAACTCTTGCCAAGTCTGCCCAGTCACTACGCCGACATGACGGTAACGAATAATGCCTTGTGCATCCAATAAATACGTTTCAGGTGCGCCATAAACGCCGAGATCTAAGCCTAACATGCCGGATTCATCGTAAATATTAAACGCATACGGATTACCTAACTGCTGCAACCAATTCGTGGCAGCCGCTCTTTCATCTTTATAGTTCAAGCCAATAATGGCAATTTTATTGTCTTGAGCAATAGCTAATAATTGCTCATGCTCTTGACGACATGACGGGCACCAAGTCGCCCAAACATTAACTAACACAGGCCTGCCGATAAAATCGGCTTTACTTAATAGGCGCTCAGGCTGTAATAAAGCCGCGACCTCAAATTCAGGAAAAGGCTTGTCAATTAAAGCCGACGGCAGCTCACGCGGATCAATGCTTAAGCCTTTCCATAAGAAAAAAGACAGAGCAATAAATAATGTCAGAGGAATAAACAATAATAATCTAGGCATGAGCCACCTCTTTTCTACGATAGCGCTTATCAAAGACGGTTAACAACCCACCTAATGCCATTAATAAGCCACCCAACCACAACCAACGGACATAGGGCTTGTAATGCACGCGAACCGCCCATGCACCGTCATTACCTAAAGGCTCACCCATAGCTAGATATAAATCTCTAAACAAGCCCGCATCAATCGAGGCTTCAGTCATCATTGAGCGCTTAACGGTATAATGCCGCTTTTGCGGATACAAAGTCACGACAGACTTGCCCTCTAAGGTAACGACTATTGTGCCTTCGTCAGCGGTAAAATTTGCACCTTTTACTTTTTTAGCGCCTTGAAACTCAAATTGATAACCTGCTAATTCAATCTTATCGCCCGGCGCCATACGCATATCGCGCTCTTCGCTATAAACCGAGACCAAAGTAATACCAATCGCCACTACCGCAACACCCATATGAGCCAACATCATGCCGTAATAACTTGGCGTCAACTGACTTAATTTGGCAGTCATCGAAGTTGCATTACGGAATTTATCTTTGAATTCTTTAAGCGTTGTTGCAATCACCCAGGTACTGATCGTGATACCTAAAAACACTCTAAAGTTAAAACCATCACCATAGATAAAAGGGAAAATGATACCGATAGCCAAACTGATCAGCGCAGGAATCAATAATTGTTTCTTTAATCCCGCCTTGCTTGTTTGCCGCCAACGCGCCGCGCCAGAAATCCCCATGGACAAGGCCAACAAACTCATAATTGGTACAAATAAAGCATTAAAATAAGGCGGGCCTACAGAGATTTTTCCTGCGCCTAAGGCATCAATTAACAGCGGATATAAGGTACCTAATAACACGGTAATTGCCATGACCACCAGAAATACGTTATTCACTAATAAAAGCATTTCCCGTGATAACCAGCCAAAGCTTGATTCACTTTTAACATTAGGTGCTTTAAACGCATATAAAGTTAATGAGCCACCGATAGTTAATAACAATAATACGAGAATAAAAAAGCCCCGCTCAGGATCAGAAGCAAAGGCATGTACGGAGGTTAACACCCCAGAACGCACTAAAAAAGTTCCGAGTAGACTCAAAGAGAAGGCAAAAATAGCTAGCAACAAAGTCCAGCTTTTGAACACGCCGCGCTTTTCTGTCACAGCTAAAGAATGCAATAAAGCCGTACCAACTAACCAAGGCATTAAGGACGCGTTTTCAACAGGATCCCAGAACCACCAGCCACCCCAACCTAATTCGTAATACGCCCACCAACTACCGAGCGTGATACCAGCACCTAAAAAAGCCCACGCCACATTGGTCCAAGGCCGCGACCAACGCGCCCAAGCCGCATCTAAACGACCTGATAATAAAGCCGCAATCGCAAAAGAAAACGCGACGGAAAAACCTACATACCCCATATACAGCATAGGCGGATGCACGATTAAACCAAAATCTTGTAAAAGTGGATTTAAATCCGCGCCATCAGCAGGAAAACGTGGTAAATAGCGCAAAAAGGGACTAGACGTCCACAGTAAAAAAGAAATAAAACCCGTTGCGATAATACCCATCACACCTAAAACGCGCGCCAGCATATCTAAAGGCAAACCACGACTAAATAAACTGACCGCCAAAGTCCAGCCACTTAAAATAAATGCCCAAAGTAATAAAGAGCCTTCATGTCCTCCCCAAATAGCGCTTAATTTAAATTGCATAGGCAACTGGCTATTAGAATGATTCGCCACGTATTGCACCGAAAAATCATCATTGGCAAAGGCATAGCCTAAGCAAATAAAACTGATTAGTAAAAACGTAAACTGCGCTTTGGCTAAAGGCTTTGCATAATCCATCCATAAAGTATTGAGAGTTGCCGCGCCATATAAAGGAATCACCGCTAATATAAAGGAAAAACCTAAGGCTAAAATTAATGCAAATTCACCTAATTCTGGAATCATTGTACTGCCTCTTTTTTAGCTTTCATGCTTGCCGATATTTCTGGCGGCATATAATTTTCATCATGCTTAGCCAGCACTTCATCCGCCTGAAAAACACCCTGCGCATCCATTTTGCCTTGCGCAATAATACCCTGCCCTTCGCGGAATAAATCCGGCAGAATCCCGGTAAAAACCACTTTAACGGTGTTTTCATAATCAGTTAGCTCAAAGCTGACACGCAATGAATCATTGGATCGCTTCAGACTCCCGTCAACCACCATGCCGCCGACGCGCATACGTGCATCGGTCGGCGCCTCACCATTAGCAATCTGGCTGGCTGAATAAAATAAATTAATATTTTGATTTAAGGCGTACATGGTTAAACCGACCGCTAAGGCGGTACCGAAGACGATGGCTAAAATAATATATAAACGTTTTTGTCGTTTTGGAGTCATGATTTTGCTTGTTCCCGTCGCGCTTGACGTTTTGCTTTATTAAAAAATTGACGTTTAGCGAATGCTACAGACACTATATTATAAGCGAAGATAGCAAAAGCTAAGCCATAGCTGAGCCAAACATACAGCCCGTGTTTACCCATTTGTAAAAAATCGGCAAAAGTAGCGAAATGTCCCATTGATCGTTTTCCTTTGAAGTTGAGGGCTACCCACTTAAGGAGTGCAATCACTTTAGCTAAAGCTATTTTACTCCTCTCTACTTTTTTAAAATCGTAGCCTAATTAAGTCATCGTATTGTTATAACGGTTAAAGTGATTGCTGGATAATCTCTTGTACCCAACTGGCTTTCTTTTCCCGTTGCAATACCTCAATGCGTGCGCGCTGCATTAATATTACCGCAAAAAAGCAATAAAAACCCAGCACCATAATAAGTAAAGGTATCCACATTTCTGGCGGCATCGCTGGTTTTTCAGTGACTTTAAAGGTCGCGCCTTGATGCAAGGTATTCCACCATTCCACGGAATACTTAATAATTGGAATATTCACCAGCCCCACCAAAGATAAAACTGCGGCAGCTTTATCGGCACTTTGGGTGTTTTCAAAAGCGGAATGCAAGGCGATCACACCGACATATAAAAAAAATAGCACCAACATAGCGGTTAAGCGCGCATCCCACACCCACCAAGCTCCCCAAGTCGGCTTACCCCAAATCGCGCCGGTCGCTAAGGACATCACCGCAATGGAAGCACCAAAGCTGGCACAGGATTTAGCGACAATATGCGCCATTTTCATTTTCCAGATCAAACCTATCGCACCGGCTACTGCCATCAACATATAACAGGATTGCGCCAAAATAGAAGCCGGCACATGCACATAAATAATGCGAAAACTATTACCCTGTTGATAATCTTCCGGGGCAAACGCCAAGCCCCACACTGAGCCAGTTAACAATAATACCGCCGCCGCAAGCGCAAACCAAGGCAATAATTTGCTACTAAAATTATAAAACCATCGCGGTGAAGCCAATTGGTAAAACCATTGGGGTAGTTTAATTTTCATCATTGTCCTCGTTCGGGTAATAATCCATATCTAATATTTGTTCCAAGCTGTTGTGTCCACGCATAAAAATCTTGCTCATGTAATTGACTCATACTTAACCTCGTACACTAATTTTCAACGCTGCGGCAATCGCAAACGGCGCCAACATAATACTAAATACTAACAAAGCGCCTAACAAAGCCAAATAACCAGCTATCGGTAAGCCCATAGCACCCGCTTGTACTGTACCTGCCCCAAAAATCAACACCGGTATATATAAAGGTAAAATTAATAATGAAATCAAAATCCCCCCTTTACGTAAGCCGACCGTCAAACCTGCGCCTATCGCGCCCAACAAACTTAAAGTGGGGGTGCCTAATAATAAACTCCACACCAAAGCGCTTAGTCCTTCGCTGGGCAAAAATAACATCATCGCTAATAAGGGCGACATTAAAGCTAAACAAAAACCACTAATAAGCCAATGACTCAACACTTTTGCCAGCACAATCAACACTAGAGGCTGGGGGCTGACCAACATTTGCTCCAATGAACCATCATCAAAATCACTACGAAAGATGCCATCGGCCGACAATAAACAGGCCAATAAAGCTGCCACCCAAATCACGCCCGGCGCAACTTGTGCTAAGAATTTGGACTCAGGACTGACCGCCAAAGGAAACATGACGGCAACCATCAAGAAAAATGCCAGCGGATTGACAATATCACTGCGTCGGCGTAAAGCTAAGATTAAATCACGGCGTAACGCCGCCATAAAAAACTTCATGAGCGCGCCACTTCATCTAAATTAATGCGGCGTACCGTATGCCCTGGTACGTTTAAATCATGATGCGTAGTTAAAATAACCGAGCCGCCATTTAAAACATGTTGTGCTAATAAGGCTTCTTTTTCGGCTACACCTTTTTTATCTAAAGCCGTAAAGGGCTCATCTAAAATCCATAGCGGCGCCGAACTTAAATATAGCCGCGCCAAACCCACTCGACGCTGCTGGCCAGCAGACAAGGTATAACACGGCACATCTTCAAAGCCATATAAACCCACACTTTTTAACGCTGCGCTGATAGTCACTTTATCTAAAGCGGGATCAAGCTGCTGCATCCATGCCAAATTTTCTTCCGCGGTTAAGCTTGATTTCACGCCCGCTAAATGACCGACATAAAGCATTTGCCTAAAGTAATCATCGCGTACGTCTGCTATTTCTTTTTGCTGCCAAAACAACTCACCTTGGTACGCTTCATTTAAACCACATAGAATACGTAATAAGGTTGTTTTACCACTGCCGTTTTGACCTTCTATTTGCACTACTTCACCCGCACTAATGCTAAAGTTTAGATTACTAAACAGTACGCGCTCATCACGTTCACAAAATAGATTTTTGACCTCAAGCATAGATTTTGTACTCTAGTAATCTCAGGAAAACTCAACCACTATGGACTGAAAATCCATAGGTTGTTTTACGGAACAACTGAAAGTCGTGCCAATTAAACTGCAATGTGTCGCTACGCGAATTGTTGAAAATTATAATGTTAAAGCCTCGCACTAAAAGTGCATAGCTTTAAATTAGCGAACTGAGACCAATAAACATAACTTTATAGAGATATTTTAACTCAAAACAAAACAAAACTTGAACTTAAAAGAAACTCACCTTAAAAAGGTGAGTATATAAAAAAACAGCCTTTACTCATTTATATAAAAACGAGAAAAGGCTGTCGGCGGGTGAAGCTTACTCAATAAAAAGTCTAAATTAGAACTTACGGCATAAGCACGAAATTTTACGATGTTATTGAAGAGTTTCACAAATCATTGAAATTCAATGCCCGACTGGCTAAGTCAGCTACCCGTACAACAATGACTCAAAATAATCATGTGTTTATGTCACAAATGCCGTATTCAAATTGGAATGCTTAAAAATGAAGCATAAAACCAATCATTTTGCTTTGCGAGCGAAGCTGTACATCAAGGCAACTCAGCAAGCTTATGCGGAGTTGCAGAAATATAAGGCTGCGTAACATCAGTTATTATTATTCAATATGGTTAAATAGCAATGCAACCACTCCACTACGAAAAATATAGACCATAAAAAAAGATATAAATCAAACATATAAATAGGCATAAATTTAAACCATGTTAAATAACGATAATAAATCAAGTTATTTACCAAGCCTTTTATCGTCAATATTCAGAGTCCCTCTGCTTATCCCTGCGGGAGAAGGTAGGGATGGGGAATTAAATAAGGGCCTATGAATATTTCACCTTTTATTTAGTCATAAAAAAAGCCCTTATAAGTTTCCTTATAAGGGCTTTTTCCAGAGCGAGGAATTCTTAACTTAATGCACTAAACTTAACAACACCCCAGCCGCCACAGCAGAACCAATAACACCGGCAACATTAGGCCCCATCGCATGCATTAATAAGAAGTTATGCGGATTAGATTCTAAACCCACTTTATTAGCAACACGCGCAGCCATAGGTACCGCAGAAACACCGGCCGCACCGATTAATGGATTAATCGGTGTATCACTAAATTTATTCATCACTTTAGCCATTAACACACCGGATGCGGTACCAATACAAAAAGCAATAGCACCTAAGGCTAAAATACCTAATGTTTCTGCCTTTAAGAAGGCTTCAGCACTCATTTTTGAGCCTACTGACAATCCTAAGAAAATAGTAACTATATTAATTAATTCATTTTGTGCCGTTTTACTTAATCGCTCAACCACACCGCAAACATTCATTAGATTACCTAAACAAAACATGCCAACTAAAGGCGTCGCCGAGGGCAATAATAAAGTAGTCAGTATTAACAGCATCAATGGAAAAATAATTTTTTCGGTTTTACTAACAAAACGTAATTGCTGCATTTCTATGCTGCGTTCCTCAGGTGTAGTCAGGGCGCGCATAATAGGCGGCTGAATCAATGGCACTAAGGCCATATAGGAATAAGCAGCAACCGCAATCGCACCTAATAAATCAGGCGCTAACTTAGAGGCCACATAAATAGCCGTGGGCCCATCCGCACCACCAATGATGGCAATAGCCGCCGCATCAGATAAAGAGTACTCTAAGCCAGGAATCATATTCAGCGCTAAAGCACCTAATAATGTCGCAAAAATACCGAATTGCGCCGCCGCACCTAATAATAAAGTTTTAGGATTAGCTAACATAGGGCCAAAATCAGTCATCGCGCCGACACCCATAAAAATTAGCAGCGGGAACACACCTGTTTTAATTCCATAATATAAATAATAAAGCAGACCGCCTTCATCAGCCATTCCTGCGACAGGAATATTGCTTAATACAGCACCAAAGCCAATCGGCACCAACAATAACGGTTCAAAACCTTTCTTTATCGCTAAATACAACAATAAAAAACCTACCGCCATCATAACGACTTGCGGCCCAGAAAAGCTGTAAATCCCCGTACTTTCCCATAACAGGCTGAGATTTTCCATAGAATGTCTCTTTTAAAATATTAAGTGTGAATAGGCTTGCTCAATCGCGCCAGCCAATAAATCGTATCTGCTGTTTTAACAGCAAAAAGCACAGAGTACACAGAGATTAAGCTTGTCTCTGTGAGCACCATGCTTTCAGCATTAAAAGCTAAGCGGAACTACAAGGAAACTAAAATATCTCCGACAGAAACCGCATCGCCTTCTTTTACATTAACGGCACTAACAGTCCCTGCAACACGAGAGCGAACTTCGGTTTCCATTTTCATAGCTTCCATAATTAACACCACATCACCCTCTGCAACGGCCGAACCGACACTGACATTAAGTTTCAGAATATTCCCCGCTAAAGGCGAATCAACACCAGCACCACTGCTGGCTACAGGGTCACCACCTGCCGCTTGAGGCGTAGCGGAAATGGCTAAATTTGCACCACCAGGCCCAACCGCAACATGATAGTTTTTGCCATCAACATTAACCGTGTAACTTTCTACCGGAGATGCCGACTTAGAAACTTTTGCAGCAGCAAAGGCTTCTGGATTTGGTGCTGGCTCAAAAGCATCAGGATTGCCACGATTAACGATAAATTTCCAGCCGACTTGCGCAAACAAGGCGCTAATTAACACATCTTCTTCAATATTCTCGGCTAAAGTCACACCTTCTGCCTGGGCTTGGGCTTGCAGTTCTGCCGTTAAGCTAGCCATTTCTGGCTCAAGTAAATCAGCAGGTCGACAAGTAATGACTTCAGCACCCTCTAATACTCGCGCTTGCAATTCTGCATTAACAGGCGCGGGTGTAATCCCGTACTCACCCTTTAAAACACCCGCCGTTTCTTTGCTGATTGATTTATAACGCTCGCCCGTCATTACGTTCAATACCGCTTGTGTGCCAACAATTTGCGAAGTAGGTGTCACTAATGGCAAGAAACCTAAATCTTCACGTACGCGAGGAATTTCTTTTAATACTTCATCAAATTTATCTGCTGCACCTTGCTCTTTTAGTTGGCTTTCCATATTGGTTAACATACCCCCTGGAACTTGAGCCAATAAAATACGGCCATCAACACCTTTTAAGCTACCTTCATATTGCGCATACTTAAGACGCACCTCTCTAAAATAGGCCGCCACTTCTTCTAATTTCTCTAAGTTTAAACCAGTATCACGTGCCTGCCCTGCCATGCTCGCAACAATTGATTCGGTAGGACTATGTCCATAAGTCATACTTAACGACGAAATCGCGGTATCGACATTATCTACGCCTGCTTCAATAGCCTTAATTAAAGTCCCGACACTTAAACCTGTGGTTGCGTGGCAATGTAAATGTACAGGAATATCAACAGATGCTTTTAGTTGCGAGATCAGATCAAACGCATCATAAGGCGTTAATAAGCCCGCCATATCTTTGATACAGATAGAGTGCGCCCCCATATCTTCGATAACTTTCCCTTGCTCCACCCATTTAGCGGTGGTGTGCACAGGACTAATGGTATAAGAAATCGTACCTTGTGCGTGAGCATCAGTATTTAATACTGCTTTAACAGCATGTTCGATATTACGCATATCATTCATGGCATCAAAAATACGGAATACGTCAATACCATTTAGCGCACAACGCTCAACAAATTTATCAACGACATCATCGGCATAATGCCTGTAACCTAAAATATTTTGACCACGAAACAACATTTGTTGCGGCGTGTTCGGCATAGCAGCCTTTAATAAACGCAACCTTTCCCAAGGGTCTTCCCCTAAGTAACGAATACACGAGTCAAAAGTTGCACCGCCCCATGATTCAATAGACCAATAACCAATCTGATCTAATTTTTCACAGATCGGAAGCATGTCTTCGATGCGTAGTCGCGTCGCCAAAATTGACTGATGAGCATCTCTCAAGACGACCTCAGTAATGCCCAAAGGCTTATTTATTTGTGCCATTTTATTATTATTCCTATGACTTCTTTACGTCGTTGGGACTCTTAACCTTATGGGTGAGAGTTTATTCAATGGAGAGAAAACTTACTTATGCTTTGCTCTGTGTTGGTGAACAGCCGCAGTAATTGCAGCAGTCACAGCAGGTGCACTCGTGTTTTGAGCGACTGATTTAGGTGCTGAGCTTACCGGTTGCACTTCTTCGGGAAAAAATGTTGTAACGCAATAAGCCATTAGCTTTACAGCGCCGATTAACATGGCTAGAAAGAGGAAAACGATACCCATGCCCGAAAGCATAAGCTCCACCCCTTGTGTCATTGTTTCATTCATATTAGTGAACCACTATTTATTTAACTGACTGCATTATCGCTAAAAACTCAGTATTGCACAACTTTCGCTAGCGCCCTTATGAATTGCTCTTGGTATTTTTTAAGCCCTCGCATAGATTTAGCAATCTGCATGACTCAGTGAGCCATATCACTTAAATATTTACAAAAAAGACTTTTACCCCGCTTTAAAAATACCTAGAACATCATTTATATCTTATAAATTAATCAACAACACCGACTGGACCAATAATTGCTTAGGTAATAATTTTGTTTAGTTACTGATGTTACGCATCAACCTTTATGAAGCAATGGCTTATGATTTTTTAATCCGCCTTAGATCGCATTCTATCTGAAGCGTGCGTAACATCAGTTAGTTATAGTAATTAGTTAGCAGAACAATCAGGGCAAACGCATTAAAAATACTTTAAAAACATAAAGCTTAGGGGTATTGTGT
>JACUUF010000014.1 GCA_014859465.1 Methyloprofundus sp. | reverse complement strand
AGTCGAATTTGGACTCAATATTTACACATGATTACAGATTTAACCCACTACCGAAAAATAATTCAATATATGAAAAACAACAGCCAACCAATATATTTTTCTTTAAACACATTATAAACCAAGGCTCTCTAAGCATCGGTTATAGGCTTGCCACACAATAAAGACGCCTGACAAGCCCCCTAAAATTAATTATTAAATTTAATTTCGATACGACGATTTTGCTGGCGTCCAGTTGCTGTTGCATTTGAAGCAACTGGCTGACTCTGGCCATAACCAATGGCAGTAATGCGCTCTGGCGCAATGCCTTTGCTTACTAATACATCACGAATAAAATCAGCCCGTTGTTGCGATAACTCTTTATTACGCTCAGCACTACCTGAACTATCCGTATGCCCCGAAAGGGCAATAGTTTTAGCCGGATATTTAGTCATATACCCTGCTAATAAATCAATACCTGCAACAGCACCAGGCACTAAATCAGCTGTTCCAGTAATGAATTCAATTTTACCGAAGGCTAATAGAATTTCTCGCTCTGCATTACGCTCCTCCATAGAAACAACGCGCTGCTGCATGGCAGCTAACTGCTGCTGTGCGCTAGCTTTTTTAGCATCAATGGCAGCAACAATAAGTTGCTCTTTTTGCTCCATTAAGGCTTTCGTATTTTGATGTGCTTGCTGTGCCTCGGCTTTAGCGACAGCCGTCTCAATTTGCGTATTGGCAATATAAGCTAAAGAATTTACATCCTCTTTATCTTCTGCTACAGCGGCACTCATTAGTGTTTTATTAGCAGCATTCAATTCAGGTGCCGCATATTTTAGAACAGTTGCGCTAGTTGCTGCCTGGCTATATGCTTTCTCTGCATCTAACAAGGACTGTGGTTTTTGTGGTGTTGCACATGCAGAAACTAATGTAGCCAAGACTGTCGGAATAAGCAGTTTTTTTACTGTTAATGATTTCATAAATTAGATCCAAAGTAATAAGTTCAAGTCAGAAAAGCTTATTTAAGCTGTGTTTTCAACATTTCAAGGCTTTTTTGCATATCACTCTCAGAGCTCCGTGCAATTCCCGCTTGCGCCTTTGCTTGGGCAAGGTTAGCGTCGGCAATGGCTTCATTTGCCAAACGTAAAGCTTTAGCATTGTCACCGTCTTGCATTTCTGCTTTAGCTTGTTGTAATTTGCTTGCTGCGCGCTCTAATTGAACCCCCGCAATGCCTTCTAAATCAGCATTGCGAGCTGACTGTAGCGCCGCTTCTGCATAAGCAATTTCAGTCTTTGGTGGCGCTATGCCACAGGCAGTTAAAGCTGAAATGATAGCACCTAAAGCTGTCGCTTTTAGTAATGTTGCAATACTTTTTTTTGTGAACATAATCTTATTCTCCAGTTAAAAAAACCAAGGACAAATATAGTGCGAAGAATTTCGATTCTATCCGAATATCATAAAATCACCAAACATTTAAACTCAGTCAACTCTTAATGCCCACGCCTTTTTCTAACAAGACCAAACAAAAGCCAATAAGCAACACAATAAAACTCAGGATCATCATCATTGCCATATAAACATCCACATCCGATATACCAATTAAGCTAAAACGAAAGGCATTAATCATATACAGAATGGGATTAGCCAAAGCTATTTTTTGCCAAATATCGGGCAACATTGCAACCGAATAAAATACCCCGCCCAAATAACTCAACGGTGTTAATACAAAATTGGGGATGATAGAAATATCATCAAAACTATCGGCAAAAATCGCATTAATAAAACCCGCCAAAGAAAATAAGGTTGCGGTTAATATAAAGACACTGATAGTCAACCACCCATTGATCACATGAATATCTGTAAACACTAAAGAAATAATAGCAACGACACAACCAACCAACACGCCGCGAGCAACGCCACCACCAATATAACCGGCTAAAATCACCCAATTAGGAACCGGAGAAACCAACAACTCCTCAATATGCCGCTGAAATTTTGTTGAATAAAAAGACGAAACAACATTGGAATATGAATGACTAATCACCGACATTAAGATCACACCCGGGACAATATAGTCCATATAACTAACGCCATTGACTGTGCCGATGCGCTCACCGATCAATTTACCAAAAATCAAAAAATATAAGGAGGTAGTGATCGCCGGCGGTAATAAAGTCTGCGGCCAAATGCGTGCAAAGCGGCGTATTTCTTTAAATAAAAGCGTTCTTAAAGCAACTGAATTGTTCATGAAATAATCGTTTCGCCTTTTGCTAATTTTGGCAGGCGCCCTTCCAAACCCATCGCGCCACGCATCACTTTATTTTTTAACGGTGTAATACGCTCCGCTAAACCTAAACCTAAATTTCTAAAAAATTTAACCGGCAGCAGCTTATTACTAAAAACACGATAAAACAGATCCATGACTGTCATCATTTTTAAGTTTTCATTGCGGCGTAAACGCTCATAGCGCTTTAGTACGGCTAAATCGGCAATATTTTTGCCTTTATCACTTGCTTCAAGCAAAACTTCTGCCAGCATTGCTGCATCTAACAAACCGATATTCACACCTTGCCCCGCCAAAGGATTAATCATATGCGCGGCATCGCCAACTAAAGCTACGCCTTGCCTGACATATTCTTGGGCATGCTGACGCTTTAATGGAAAACTGGCGACGCCCAGAATTTTATTGATTTTGCCTAAACACGCAGGAAAAGTGGCCGTTAATTCAGCCAGTAAATTTGCTTCCGGCAAGGCTTTTAATCGTTTCACCTCATCTGGCGTGTTATACCAAACGATAGAACCATAACGCCCCGATAAAGGTAAAAAAGCCTGCGGACCCGTGGGCACAAAACGCTGCCAAGTAATATCTTGTTGCTCATAGTCGGTTGCCACATTAATCACCATCGCGTGTTGCTGATAATCCCAACTGGTCACACCTAAACCGACCGTTTGCCTGACCCGAGATTGTCCGCCATCTGCACCGACCATCACTTTAGCCGAAAGACTCCGACTATCGTCTAATTCAACACTGCCCCGACCACCAGCATAATGAATCTTTTTAATACTCGCTGGACAGAGTAATTGCACATTAGGAAACTCTTGCGCTCTGTGCAATAAAGCCAGTTGTGTTAGTCGATTTTCAACGATATATCCCAGCGCCTCATAATCAATGGCGTCACTATTAAATTCGGTATCGCCAGCCGTCTCCCAGACACGCATACGCTTAAAAGGACAGCTGCGCATACCAATAATAGCCTCCCATGCACCCACGGCCTCCAAAATAGTTTTAGAGGCAATGCTTAATGCAGAAACGCGCATATCATGAGGCTGCTCAGGTGAAAATGCCTCAGGCATCGACTGCTCAACTAAGCCAACTTTAAGCTCACTACCGCCTAAAGCACAAGCGACTGCCGCACCCACCATGCCACCACCGACAATTAAAACATCAAATTCTTCGTTCATATTAAGCATCCTAGGGAAACTGACTCATCTGTAAATTATAACACCGCCTCTTATGCAGCTTTACTTGTTTTGGTAAGGCGTAGGATCGGCAATACCAGCTTGCTCAAAACCTATTTTTCTTAAACGACAAGCATCACACTCACCACAGGCAAAACCTTCAGGGCTTGCGGCATAACAAGAAACCGTTTTAGCGTAATCAACACCGAGTTGAATGCCTTTTTGAATGATCTCTCCTTTGCTCATATTAATTAGTGGCGCATGCACTTTAATTTCATGCCCTTCGACACCTGCTTTGGTCGCTAAATTAGCTAACGCTTGAAATGCCTCGATAAACTTTGGCCGGCAATCAGGATACCCTGAATAATCCACGGCATTAACACCAATAAAAATGTCATGCGCATCGATAACTTCCGCCCAGCCTAAGGCAAAGGAAAGAAAAATTGTATTTCTAGCTGGCACATAAGTCACTGGAATGCCTTCTTGCGGTGTCACCGGCACAGTCAAAGCGGCATCAGTTAATGCCGAACCACTAATTGAACCCAAACCCAAAGTAATCACTTTATGCTCTTGCACTTGATAATGCTGCGCTATGCTTTGCGCAGACGCTAGCTCCGCATTATGTTTTTGACCATAATCAAAACTCAATGCGTAGACACTATAACCTTGCTGTTTAGCCATCGCCAAAACAGTCACCGAATCCAAACCACCGGACAATAAAATAATTGCTTTTTTAGTCATATCACTCAAATAATAAATTGTTTCTATACGCCTTATTATACTGATATGGGCTTAGTAGCGGGAATGAATTAAGCGTATAATACTCGCCATTATTCTGATAGGATCCGAAATAACCCATGAAAGAAACAGACGTTTTACGCCGCTTTTTATTTGACGACTTAGCCGTGCGCGGCGAATGGCTAAATTTAACCGCCAGCTGGCAAGCCGCAAAGCAACATCATCAGTATCCTGAAGCCGCTATGCAGAAATTAGGTGAAGCGCTCGCTGCTGCCGTGTTACTTTCGGCGACAATTAAGTTTGATGGCACACTGATTTTACAAGCGCAAGGTGATGGCGCGATCAAATCAATGGTCGCACAAAGCACTAATAAACACGAAATTCGCGGCTGGATTCGTTGTTCTGACACCCTACCTGATGACAATTTACAGAATCTACTGGGCGATGGCTATATGGCATTGACCATTGAACCTAAAAAAGGCGAGCCTTATCAAGGTATCGTACCGCTGACTGGCGAACACCTAGCAGGTGCTGTAGAAAACTATTTCACCCAATCAGAACAATTAAAAACGCGCCTTTGGTTATTTGCTAATGAACATCAAGCGGCCGGTTTTTTAATTCAAGAACTGCCTTCCGAGAAAGGCGACCAAGATTTAGACGACTGGACACGCATTGAAGCCTTAAGCAACACGATTTCAGAAGAAGAGTTATTAACGCTGTCTTGCGAAGACCTGCTGCATCGTCTATTTCATAATGAGGAATTACGTTTATTTGCGCCGGAAACGGTGAGTTTTAAATGTCATTGCTCAGCTGAAAAAGTTGAAACAACTTTGCTTTCTTTAGGTCGTGAGGCGATTGATGAGATATTAGTCGAGCAAGATACCCTTGTTGCCGATTGTGAATTTTGCAGTGCAAAATATAGCTTTGATAAGGTAGATGTAGAAAGAGTCTTTGCCCAAAATCCAGTTATCAAAAGCTCCACGACAAAGCATTAAGGAGACCCTGTCGGAGAGGCTTTTAATCGCGACTAAAAGCCTCTCCGACATCAGCAGCTAAATCTTATTGCTCATTCGGAAGAAGCGTATAAGCCATCATCAGCGCATCTTCGCGCTCGCCATTTTCTGTCTTATAATAACCGGGACGGATACCTATTTCATTGAAGCCTAGGCTTGCATATAAAGCAACAGCCGCAGTATTTGATGGCCGCACTTCTAAAAATACACTCTCTGCTTTTCTATCTTGTGCAGTTGCAATAACATGGCGCATAAATTTACCACCCAAACCTTGCTTACGCTCATCAGGGGCAATGCACAAATTAAGTATCGTTGCCTCGCCAACAGCCGTGGAAACAATACAAAAAGCCGTCATTTTATTTTCTGTATCTTCACAGACCCAGCAGTCGTAATGAGCCGCCTTTAAGCAGTCATGAAATATTCCTTCTGCCCACGGAAAATTATATCCAGCATGTTCTATTTTCAACACTTCAGGCAGGTCCGCCTTAGACATTTTACGAAAACGCATAAGATCTACTCTATTTAATGATTCTGGAAATACTTTGGCATAAAATTCTCGATCGGCATCATAAGTTACAAAGCCTTTTACTAAGTTAAATACACGTTTTATCATTATTATTTTTCTTATTATTGTTGGGAAAAAAGGCCTAATGCCCGTTGCATATCTTGCCATGCCTCACGTTTCTTGGTAAGACTGCGCAGCAAATAAGCAGGATGATACATAACAACTAAGGGAATGTCTGAGAATTCATAACTGCTGTCTCGCAACTCACTCAAGTTTGTTTTGCTTTGCAATAATTGATGAGCAGCAATACGCCCTACAGCAACAATTACCTTAGGTTTAATTAAACTGATTTGTCGCGCCAAAAAGGGTGCGCAAGCATTTAGTTCAGCGACTTTTGGATCATGATCTTCAGCTGGCCGGCATTTGACAATATGCGTTACAAAGACCTCATCCCTGCTCAATTGCATCGCTCGGAGCATTTCAGTGAACAACTCGCCCGCCTCATCTGCAAAAGGCATACCTTGCTGCTCATCCTCCAAACTAGGCGCTTCCGTTACCCAAAGCCACTCAGCTTGAGAATTACCGGAGCCGACAAGCACTTGCTGCCGCGCCTCACTAAGAGCGCATAGCTGACAAGCACGCATTTGTGCATTTAAAAGGTCCCAGCTATCGTCTTGGCTGTCGATTACTAATGCTTGCGTTTTTGCCTCTTGTTCAGCATAACGCGGCACCCAGACATCAATGCCCATAGCAGCTAAATACTGTAATCGCGTTGCATTATCCATAAAAAGTTGATACTCGTTAGAGGCTTTAGCCCGTGTTATTTGTTACTCCCAAACTGAATCAGGGAATGCAATAAAGCAGACCAAAGCCACGCCCTAGCTATTGAACAAAACCTACGAGACGACTTAGACCTGAGGATGCTGCTTAACACCCTTATGTTCTAATTTATTTAAGGCATTGATATAAGCTTTCGCGGAAGCAATGACAATATCGGTATCCGCACCCAAGCCATTAACAACACGTCCCGCTTTTGCCAATCTGACCGTCACATCGCCTTGAGCGTCAGTGCCGTTGGTAATATTATTAACTGAGTATAGCTCCAATGTAGCTCCCGATTGCACAATAGATTCGATGGCTTTCAAGCTCGCATCAACCGCACCACTGCCTTTTGCACTTCCCGTTAACTCGTCTTCACCGACATGAACGGTCACTGTTGAGTTAGGTGTTTCACCTGTTTCTGAGCAGACTTTCAACGCAATTAACTTGAAATGCTCAGCGGTATCAGCGCTCACTTCAGTAATTAAAGCTTGTAAATCTTCATCAAAAATCTCATGCTTTTTATCCGCTAATTGCTTAAAGCGATAAAACGCATCATTTAATTCTGACTCAGAGTGAAATTCAAAACCTAATTCAGTCATACGACTTTTAAAAGCATTACGCCCTGAGTGTTTACCTAAGACCATGCGGTTGGCTGACCAACCGACATCTTCTGCGCGCATAATTTCATAAGTCTCACGATTTTTTAATACGCCATCTTGATGTATGCCGGATTCATGCGCAAAAGCATTAGCGCCGACAATGGCTTTATTCGGCTGCACGGGAAAGCCGGTAATACTAGACACTAACTTTGAACAAGCCAAAATCTCCCGGGTATCCAAGCGAGTTTCGCAATTAAAGGCATCGTGACGCGTTTTAATCGCCATCACGACCTCTTCTAAAGAAGCATTACCCGCGCGCTCGCCCAAACCATTAATCGTACATTCCACTTGGCGCGCGCCATTCATGACCGCAGACAAAGAATTAGCCACTGCCATGCCTAAATCATTATGGCAATGCACGGAAAAAATCGCTTTATCAGCATTAGGAATACGCTGCATTAAATTCGCAATCGTCGCACCAAATTCCGAGGGAATACTATAACCCACGGTATCAGGAATATTTAAGGTCGTTGCCCCTGCATCAATGACAGCCTCTAAAATACGACATAAAAAATCCTCATCCGAGCGACCGGCATCTTCAGCAGAAAATTCCACATCATCGGTATATTGGCGTGCACGCTTAACCGCTTTCACTGCATACTCAATAACCTGCTCAGGCGACATTTTTAACTTCATCTGCATATGAATCGGCGACGTCGCAATAAAGGTATGAATACGCGAACGCGCAGCACCTTTTAACGCCTCGCCCGCGCGATCAATGTCTCGATCTAAAGCGCGTGAAAGGCCACAAACAGTGCTGTTCTTTACCGCTTCAGCAACGGCTTGTACTGCGGCAAAATCGCCCTCACTGGCGGCCGGAAAACCCGCCTCAATAATATCCACTTTCAAGCGCTCTAGGGCACGAGCAATTCTTACTTTTTCATCACGCGTCATTGACGCACCGGGGCTTTGCTCGCCATCACGCAAAGTCGTATCAAAAATTATTAATTTATCTTTCATAAAAAGTTCCATTCATGGAAGCCAATTAGCCTCAATTAGACTAACGGTAGAAAATAGGGAAAATGCGAAAATCAGAAAATATAAGAAAGTAATATGCCCGCTAGGGCAGATTGCTCATCAGCCTGACTATAAAGAGAGCAAGCGCCAGCGCAAAACTATTTTTGGCTATGACTTGATATTTTATAGCTATTATAGAATTCATTCTTAACTCAAATCCATCAAGGCTGATTACTACGCGATTGCTGGCGTTTGCGACGCATCAAGACGATCGTAACGATAGGTCCTGACAAAGCATAACCGAAGAAAAACAAACATAATATAGTCGCAGGATTGGATAAGGTAATAGCAAACCCTAGCATGACAAAAATCATCACCACAAAAGGCACTTTGCCTTTAAAGTTAATATTTTTAAAACTGTGATAACGAAAATTACTGACCATTAATAAGCCTGTGCTAACAGTCAAAATTAAAACTAACCACGGTAAATTTTCTACACCGTATTGATATTTTTCACTGACCCAGACTAAGCCCGCTAAAATAGCTGCTGCCGCAGGACTCGGTAGACCTTGAAAATAATTTTTATCCTGCGTTGCCAGCTGGGTATTAAAGCGTGCCAAACGCAAAGCACCGCCCGCTAAATGCACAAACGCACCAATTAAGCCAGCCTGCCCTAAGGTGGACAAAGTCCATAAATACATGACAATAGCCGGCGCAGCACCAAAAGAAATCATATCCGCCATGCTGTCGTATTCGGCACCAAAATCACTTTGGGTATGGGTCAGTCGCGCCACACGACCGTCTAAACCATCCAGCACCAACGAAACAAAGATTAAAATAGCTGCCGTCTCATAGCGCCCACTAATCGCTGAAGCGATTGCATAAAAACCTGAAAACAAGGCCGCAGTGGTAAACAAATTAGGCAATAAGTAAATGCCACGACTACGTACTTTTGAGCTGTTCTGATTCGGATAAGTCATGAGTAATATCGATATAAAGCGCTAAAATTAAATGCAGTCTATTGTATAGTATTTACAGTATCTCTAAAAAGAAAAACCTAGAGCGCCAATCAGATATTTTATTTAAGACACTTCCATGTAAAAATACCGAGCAATATGGATAATCAACAACACAGCATCAGCCCACACACTGTCAACTTATCGCGCCACGCTCTTAAACAGATGATTCGCGTCGTACATGACTTACAAAATCTCAGCGAAAACTCTCAGTATCCTAACAAACTAACCCAACTTTCTGATGCAGCACAGGTTCCAGCGCAGAATTATTCGGTATTAATGGGCTACGATTTTCATGTCACCGAGACGCAAGAGGCCAAATTAATCGAAGTCAATACCAATGCGGGCGGCTTATGGTTTGCTTGCGGCATTAAAGATTCGGTCAAGCAAGCACTGCCCAATAAATTGACCCAACAATTACTGGGTACGTTTATTCAGGAATATCAGCTTTTTACTCAAAACTCCCAAGCTCAACCTAAGTTCATTGCCATTATTGATCAAGCACCGGAACAGCAGTTTCTCTATTCGGAAATGCAAGCCTTTGCACAACTGTTTAAACACGCAGGGATTGAGTGCGTGATTATTGACCCTAGCGAAATTAAAACCAATAACTCAGGACTATCTTATAGAGAACAGCCGATAGATCTTATTTATAATCGTCATTGCGACTTTTATTTAACCACGCCAGAAATGCAAGTCATTGCTCAGGCATGGCGACAACAGTCCGTTTGCTTAACCCCAAATCCACGTACCTATGGTCTGTTAGCCGACAAACAACGCATGGTCGACTGGTCACAATCAACGCTTTTAAGTGACTTACTCGAACCTAAAGCAGCCCAACGCTTACTGCAAGCGCTACCTAATACGCAGCTTTTGCATTCATTAGATCAAGATGCTTTATGGTCTAAACGTAAAAATCTAGTCTTTAAACCGACGACCAGCTATGCCAGTCGCGGCGTCTATGTAGGTGACAAATTGACCAAAGGTAAATTCAATAGCTTTGACCCACTAACAACTTTGGTACAAGAGCGCATTAATCCGTCCACTATCACGACAAGCGATGATATACAATTTAAAACCGATTTTCGCCTGTTTGTTTATCGGCACACCATCCTCGCCGCTTGCGCCCGAATTTATCAAGGCCAAGTGACCAATTTACGCACCCCTAACGGTGGTTTTAGTCAGCTTAACTTAACCAACTCGATATAACATGCATACGTTTTTAAAACCTTTTATTCTTGTACCAGCCTTACTAAGTAGTGCTTGTAGCTTAACGCCTCTTTCTCTGGGAAATACACCCTTAATGGAATCTAACGAAATCATTCAAAGCCAAAATGATAATAGGCAATATCAAGCCTTTACCTTAGCTAATGAATTAGCTGTGCTCATTATCTCCGATCCAGATAGTGACAAAGCCGCCGCCTCTTTAGATGTTTTTATTGGCAGTGCTAGCGACCCGGAAGATCGTGCAGGACTCGCGCATTTTTTAGAACACATGCTGTTTTTAGGCACGGAAAAGTACCCTGATCCCGATGAGTATCAAACCTTTATTGCTCAACATGGCGGTTCACGAAATGCGTTTACCGCCAAAGAACATACCAACTACTTTTTTGATATAGAAAACGCCTCTTTAGAGCCGATGCTGGATCGTTTCAGCCAATTCTTTACCGCACCTTTATTTAACCCCGAATATGTTGAGCGCGAGAAAAATGCCGTACATTCAGAATACTTGGGCAAAATAAAAAACGAAGAGCGCCGCTTTTATGCCGCTATGCAACAAGCCTTTAACCCCCAAAGCCCGTATGCAAAATTTAGCGTCGGTAATTTAGAAACTTTAGCAGATAGGCCGGAAAAACCAGTTCGTGATGACTTACTGCGCTTTTACAAACAGCACTACTCGGCCAATTTAATGCGCTTAGTGGTTTTGGCTAATGAACCACTGCCAGTATTAAAAAAATGGGTAACCGATAAATTTTCAGCCATCCCCAATCAGCACAGTAGAAAAAAATTTTTTTCTGAGCCCCTTCTTAAGTCAGAGCAAATGGCCAAGAAAATTAACATTAAATCCTTGCAGGAAAAGCGCGAATTAAGCTTTACCTTTCCTCTGCCGGAACTACAGTCACACTATCGCACTAAACCAAGCGCGTATTTTCAATCCTTACTCGGTCACGAAGGCGAAGGCAGCATTCTTGCACTGTTAAAAGAACAAGGCTGGGCTGATGAGATGAGCGCAGCCACTGGGTTTAGCAATAACGCCCAGGAATCCAGCTTATATCTTGGTATTAATCTGACCCAGGAAGGACTACAGCATGTTGATGCGATTAGCGATATTGTTTTCCAGTACATTCGGCTTTTGCAACAGACCGAGATGCAGCAATGGCTGTATCAAGAACAACAGCAACAAGCACAATTAACATTCCGTTACCAAGAAAAACGCGATGCCAGCAGTACAGTGACTGATTTGGCGCGTAATCTACAGTATTACGCACCACAAGATGTACTACGCGGCCCTTATCTTATGCAACACAGTGAGCCAGAACTAACGCAATCTTTGTTACAGCTATTAAGCCCTGAGCGCGTACTGATTGCCTTAAATAGCCAAGATGTCAGCACCGATCAGACAGAAAAAAACTATCACGTAGATTATGCGATCAAGCCGATTACGCCTGAACTGATAGCGCGCTGGTCGAGTTCAGCCATCAACCCGGCATTAAAGCTTCCTGCGCCCAACCCTTTTATCCCAGATCAACTGCAACTAAAAAAAACAACAACAGAAGCAGCGCACCCGCAATTGATTACACAAAACTATGCTATGCAAGTTTGGCATCAATTAGATACTAGCTTTAATGTGCCACGCAGCAACCTGTTTCTAGCCTTACATTCACCTATTGCCAACAAATCCCCGCGTGATGCACTGCTGAGCTCTCTGCTCGCCGCTATTATTACCAAACAACTCAATAGCTACGCTTACCCCGCTAGCTTAGCCGGCTTGCAATATTCTATTTATGCAACCGAACGGGGTTTAAGCATTTCCTTATCAGGTTATGATCAAAAACAACCCATACTACTTGAGCGCATTATCGCTGCACTGAAAAAACCTGAAATAACTGAAAAACGTTTCACTATTTTAAAAAATCGCTTTCAACAAAGCTTAAGCAATGCGCAAAAACAACAGCCTTTTCAACAAATCCTTGCTGATATTAAACGCACATTAGTGGAAAATCACTGGACCAATGAGCAAAAATTAGCCGCACTCAGCACACTAACAGCACAGGATTTACAGGAATTCTCTACACACTTTTTAAAGCAATTACAGCCGATGCTCTTAATTCAAGGCAATACAACGGCGCAAGAAACTCAGCAACTTGCTGATTTTATTCACAGCCAACTAGCATTATCAACAGAAACCATTCCAGTGCCTGCGGCTAAAGTTATTCAGCTCAAAGAAAATACGTTAACGGCACATCAATTAACTATTGATAACCAAGATGCGGCCTTAGCCCTTTATTTCCAAGGGCCAGATAAATCAATCGGCGCACAAGCAAAAATGCAATTATTAGGACGCATTATATCTTCCGCATTCTTTGCTGATTTACGCACGCGCCAACAACTAGGCTATAACCTAGGCGCAGCCGCACTGCCAATGAAAGATGTGTCGGGGCTGATTTTTATCCTACAATCGCCAGTGATTTCCGCACCTGAAATAGAAAGCCGTGTTAGAACCTTTATTACTAATTTTCTACAAGACCTAGAAAAGCTATCCACCGAAGAGCTAGAAAAGTATAAAACGGGATTAATTACCCATTTACTGGAAAAAGATAAAAACTTACAGAAACGCAGCTATAGAAACTGGCTGGAAATTGACCGTGAAAATTTCGCTTTTGACACGCAACAACGTATTGCTGAAGCAGTAAAAACCATTGATAAGGCGAGCTTAATTAAGGCTTATAAAAGCGAGTTAATTGATCAGCCTCGGCAATTGCGCAGCTATGCTTTAGGCACAAAATTTATTGAGGAAGATTTTTCTGATGTGCAGCCGATGACAGATAATGATGCGTTTAAGCGCGAGCATGATAAATTATAGATAAGGACGTCGCTTGGGGTGTTTTATTTAAAAAGGCATCACCAGCATTAATCTAAGCGCTTTTGCTGCTAGCCATTTGTTGTTAATTTTGTGCGAATTTTTTAAACTTTAAATGCGCAGCTTCGCTGGTAGCAATTGGCTTCACTAGGTTTGTGTGGTTTACCTATTAGCATAGCTATCTACACAAGTCTTAAAACCTTCTCCAGAAAAACAAACCCGCAAGGATCGCGTTTGCATTTACCCAACGGTTGTTAGCCAGGGATAGCCCAACATGATTAGCTTGGCTGAGGGGAAATAGATAAGGCCTTGATTTTATTCTCCTCACCCTAACCCTCTCCAACAAGAGAGGGAGCAGCTTCATGGATTGCAATACAATGCATTACAATCCACATACAATACATAATTCACCTATTATTTATCTCTGATCTTCCAGACTATTTAGCCTATGCAAAAGCTGAAAAACAATCGTAAGCCTATCAGCCAGGCACAATTCGCCCACCTGATACCCCACGCCGGTTCAATGATGTTAATTGACCAAGTCGATTCATGGACTGATAAACAAATTCATTGTTCGACGCAATCACATTTAGCCAGTGATAATCCATTACGCTTAAATAATAGCTTGTCTGTTATGCACCTTATTGAATATGGCGCACAGTCTATGGCCATACACGGCGGCTTATTAGCTGACAAATCGTCGCCTGGATTTTTGGTGGCGGTGCGCGGCGCGCATTTTCATATTGATAGCCTAGATAGCATCAGCAGCGCACTACATATAGAAGCCAGCGCAGAGCTAAAAATCGAAAACGGGGCTGTCTATGCGTTTCGCATTACCGACAGCCATGACCTATTACTGCTTGATGCCCGAGCAACTGTTGTGCATACCCAAGCATGAAAAAAGCACTCATTACCGGCGGCAGCGGCGATATCGGTTCTGCTATTTGTACCCGCCTCGCACAAGATAATATTCATGTGATTGTGCACAGCCATCATAATTTTGCCAAAGCACAGCAAATCGCAGATAGCATCAAACAACAAGGCGGTTCAGCGGAAGCTATTGCATTTGATGTCTGCGATGCAGAGGCGAGCGCAGTGGCGGTCAAACAACTCTCTGAATCAGGACTGATTCAAATCATTATTAATAATGCCGGCATCCATCGTGATGCGCCTTTAGCGGGGATGAACAGAAAAAATTGGACAGATGTTATTGATGTCTCGTTGCATGGTTTTTACAATGTTACCCAACCCTTATTAATGCCGATGATCCAAAGCCGCTGGGGGCGTATTATCAATATGTCTTCAGTTGCGGGCGTGATGGGTAATCGCGGGCAATGTAATTATGCTGCGGCGAAAGCGGCCTTAAACGGCGCGACAAAATCGCTCGCACAAGAACTCGCCTCGCGCAAAATCACGGTCAATGCCATTGCTCCAGGGATTATTCAAGGCAGCATGACGGCAAATAGTTTTGATACCCAAGCCATTAAAAACATTGTGCCTATGAAACGCGCTGGAAAACCTGAAGAAGTCGCCGCTCTTGCTGCTTTTTTATGTTCTGATGATGCGAGCTATATCTCAGGGCAAATTATTAATATTAATGGCGCAATGGCGTAAATAATAAAGGTAGAAAGAAAATTTGCTGTTAAAGCATGAATCTAGCTTATTATTTTTTGCAAATATCTTCATTTAAAACGAAACGCCATTTATTCCATAAAGCGACGAGATTACTAATTAACCTGAGTTCGGGATAAGAAAATCCCTTTAATATCTAGTTGTTACAGTTATATTTATGTATTTTTGTCTAAAAATACAAATAATCTTGGATTTTTAAGTCGCCTTTTAAGGGGGTATCTGCATGATTTGGCTAGGAAAATCATGGAAATATAAAAATCCCCTTTAAAATCAATAACTATTATCCCGAACTCAGGTTAATTAGCTAGCGAAACAACGCAAAAACATCCGCTAAATATCTCTCCTGACTCGCAGGTATTCCAGAGACGTATCCCTTTAACTCAGGAAAGCCGATACACGCTTCGGCAACAATTTCACCGGCCAACTCGCGAATCAAGTCAATATTTTGTGCTAGTTGCTGTTGTAATCGCTGATCATCGCACTCTTTAACCAAGTCTTTATTTAATTGCTGCAAAAATTCAATCTTACTGTAATTGATAAAAATATCGCTCTTCTTAGCACTGGATAAATCGATGTCTGCCCACTGCCGAAAAAAGCCCTGCATCTGCAAATTAATCTGATAAATTTGCTGTAAAGAGTTTGCGGTAATTTGCATAAATTCCAGATCACAGAATTTATCTCTAAAAAATAATAAAGCCGCGCCACTCCAATAAAGCGTGTAATCCCAAATGATTTTTATACTCATCACTTTGGCATTCGCCATGATCGGGTACTGATCTTCATAAACGGGGCAGAATGCTAAAAATAAAGTTCGGAATAGCTTTTCATATTGCTCTGTTCTGACAGCAATATCTTCCCCCGTATATTGCTTAATAATCAGGTCGCTAATAAAGCCATTATTGAGAGCAATAAAATCGCTGCCCGGCGAATAAAAGGGATCAAGAAAAACGCCGGCATCGCCTGTAATTGCCCAACCATCAGTCGAATACATTTTTTTGCAATTATGTGAATAATGCTTCAGCGTTAGAAAATCCTGAAACTTATCTAAGTGCTGGTCAAGCATCTGCGCACATTGAGGTTCGTATTTTTTCAGCCACACTTTTGCGCGCTCAAAGGTGTTAATTTCTGCATAGGGATGAATTTTGGCGTCGGCAACAATCCCGATACTGGTTGCGCCTGATGATAAGGGAATTAACCAAACCCAATAACCTTTACCTAATAAATGGTTAGTGCTGAGTCGCCGTGGTGCTTTGACGCGATCTTGCCAGTCTGGCTTCTGACTCCAGTTATCAATATTAATTGCATGATTGATACGAAACCAAGACGCATTAATATCATGATAGGCGGGTTTGGCTAATTTTAATTTACGTTTCAATAAGCTCATTCGGCCCGTTGAATCAACCAACCAGTTAGTTTGCACAACACTTTCCTGGTCATTATGCAGCAGAGTTATTTGATGCTGACTTTGACCAAGAGCAATCGCTTTAACTTTACAATTATCTTGAAAATCTATACCTAATTGCAAACACTGAACAGCTAATGCATTTTCAAATCGGCCCCGATCTAATTGATAGCTTTTAGCGGCTGGAAAATCACTTGGCCCTAATTCGATACGTTTGCTTATCTCTGCATTAGCGCCCAAGGTATAAAAAAAACGCAGGCCTAATTTGGGTAACTCATTATCTAATTGCGCCTTTAAGCCTAAGATATTTTCAAAATAATGACTGGCGATTTCGACTGAAGATTCACCCACTTTATGCGCCGCTTCAGGGGCTGGATGTGCAGCTTGCTCTGCTATTAAAATACGCAAACTGGCAACTTTGCGTTTCAGCTGTATGGCTAAAGTTAACCCAGACAAGCCACCGCCCATAATGAGCACATCATACTGTTGGTGCATTAAAACCTTCTTACTTTAAAGTACCTGAGTACGATTAATTGCCCACACAATGGCAAAATGTAGGGCGAGCGCAGTCCCTTTGTATCTCGATTAATGCACTCTAGCGCACTGAAGCGCGCGCAGCTTGGCTATAAAGCACATAAATCCCAAAGTTCTTGTTGTTGGCTCAAACCTAAAATTTTTTGTGCGGTTTGCACACCCGAATAACTAACACCATAGACGCCACCACCCGGTGTTGTCCAATGCCCGGCAAAATAAAGCCCTTCAATCGGGGCTTGATTAGCTATGCGATTTGCGCCCACTTGCTCTGGGCTAACATCCCAACCATAAGCGGCGCCTTTATAATTTAAGGTATAGCGCTGCAGAGTTTTGGGAGAACCCGATTCTATAAATAACGCATGTTTTTGTAAGCCTGGAATTTTTTTATCGGCAAATTTAAGCATTTTTTCGACATATTCTTGTTTTTCTTCTGCCCAATGCTCCTTTTGATCGAAGTTTGCCAAAGTGGTCAACATGACCAAATGCTCACCTTTCGGCGCTAAACTCTCATCTACTAGCGTAGGGATAGTAATACTTAACCAAGATAAATTCCCTTGCAGGGAGCTATTATAATTAACTTCATGATCCAGCTCATCATAATAAAAACCCTCATGATGCGCCCCCGCTTCGATCATATCTAAATCAGTCGCAATATAGACCACGAAAATAGACAAAGATGCTTGCATCCGCTTTAAACGTGCTACATAACGCTTAGGAAAATAGCTTGCTCCTATTAAATCTTGCACCGTTAAGCGCATATCTGCATTGGAAATAACCGTATTTGCTGCGATGAATTCGCCAGAAAATAAGCGCACGCCTTGTACCTGATTATCGCGCACGACAATGCGCTCAACTTTACTCTTAAAGCGAATAGCTCCGCCCGCTTGTTTTAAGCCAGCAACCAAAGCATCAGCAAAACCTTGAAAACCGCCTTTACAATAATAAGCGCCATCCTCAATATAGCCTATCAACATGCTCGCCCAATAAACAAAGGAGACTTTCTCAGGTGGCAAGCCTAAATACGGCCATAATGCGGCAAAAATGCCCTGTAATTGTGGCTCACGAATATAATCATCCCAGACATCGGCCAAGGTACAGCGTCGATATTTAAACAAGAGAGTTAATTCAGAATTAAGATGGTTCAGATCGGGAGACGCCATGACATCATCGGCTTTAGTAACTTGCTCGGCTAATTGCAAGCACAGCACTAATAAGTCATGCAAACCTTGGCGCTCTTGTGGAAACAAGTCACCAAGCTGCTGAACAAGCGCATCGATAGAAGAAGGTAACTCCACTGATAATTGGGGGAGCGAAACAAAGGCAAAAGGGTTGATTTTAATAAACTCAAGCTGTTCATAGCTATTGATAGCTTGCAATACTTTACGAATAATTTGCCCGCCCTCAAAGCCTTGCATTGCACAACCACTGGTGAGATGAACGCCCGCATCAAAGATGTATTTTTTGCGTTTAAAGCCGTGTGCATAACCGCCCGCACGATCATGCTGTTCTAACACTAACACTTGTCGTCCCGCTTTTGCCAATAAAGCCGCAGCAGTTAAACCACCTATGCCACTACCAATGACGACAACAGCCATATTTTATTTACTTCCAATAACTTAAAAAATGCAGAGTGAAGCTTTAGTGCGTTAATGCACGCAAGACAAGTCGATTAAAGTCCACCCTGCTATTGATAATAAGATTTAAGGCTTGCTAATTTTAAAGCTCCCCATCGACCAACCTAGATCATAGCCAGTACCTTTTCCTGATAAGGTCACAGTGCGTGCGCCTCTTGGTATCCAACGCACTTCAACTGATTTACCAAATCCAGCATGCCCGCCTAACTCGAAGGCGCCACCATAAATATCATCAATACTTTGTACGCCACGGATTTTACCTTTACCCTCAGTAATTTCTGAAGCGCCAAACGTAAAACCACCACCTTGTAGACTCAAATTTACATTGGCCCTTTTACCACTCGGACAGGTCACAACGCCCGAGCCTTTATAGGTTTTATAAAAAGCTGACCAGCCTTTCATCGTATATTTCAAGTCACATTCTTCTGCTTTTACAGTGAAAGAAAAAGACATTAAAAAAAGTGAACTGGCAAATAAGCCTAAGACTGATTTTTTCATTTTATATTCCTTTTAAATTGATATTGATCTAAAAATTACCACACCCAAGCGTAGCCAATAAACTAGACTCTCAAAAACAAGCGCCTGACAGGAAAACCACAAAAAGCAGCAATCACTGCTGCCTTGTTCTTCTCCTCGCCCCTGCATTACTCATAAAGACTAAAACTGGACACTAACGCTTCAGCTTGCTCGCTCAAGGCATTCAGCTGCTGGGTTAGCTGTTGTTGCAATCCGCTAATTTGCTCGGGAGACACCCGCTTTTCTACGATAATCGGCTCACCAACAACTATTTGTACCCTACTATACGGCAAAGGCAAAAAGAAATTATCCCAGCTTTTCAAGTGAATTTTCCGGCTACAAGCATTAGCAATGGGAATAAGCGGCGCACCACTCAGTTGCGCCAGGGTTACCACACCGATTTTAGCTTCCCGAGCGGGACCTAAAGGCCCATCAACTGCGGTTCCTACACTGCATTTATCTTTGCTAATCGCTTGATAAATATCACGCATCGCCAGCGCGCCGGTACGATGTTCCGAGCCACGAATAACGGCCACACCCAGCTTGGTTAAAACTGCATCGCCTATATCGCCATCTTTAGAAGGGCTGACCAAAACACTGGTTTTGACTCCTTGCTCACGCAAGCCGAGTAAAAAGTTAATCGAAAATGTCATTTGCTGATGCCAATAACAAGGCAGCATAGGCTGCTCTGCCGCTATAAAGGCGTGTAAGTTTTCTGCACCTACTATATTGATTTTACAGCTTCTATGTAACATCTGAATATAGCCGGTCAAAATCGCAGGCGCGAGCTTTTGCTTCAGTAGTCTATTTAGCCAATATTTCACAAGCCTATGCCTCTTTTTGCGAGTTTTGTTGTAAAAATGCAGCCAGCTGGGCAATACTCGGGTAATCAAACAAATCCGTTAACTCAATCTGGTCTGGGAAAAGTTGATCTAAGCGTTCATGAATTTGAGTCAAAGAAAGTGAACTGATGCCAATCTCAAATAAATCATCGTCTGGCGCAATCGTGCGCTCAGGTATCACTTGCTGACAAATCTGCATCAATTGCTGCTCTATAGAACCCTCGGCACTGACTTCACTGGCAACGCCTGCGCAGGATAATTGCTTAATTTGCGCCAGCGTATGCGTATATTTTCCAGCGATATAATGATTGGCAAGAATAAAGCGCTGCACCTTACCGCTGGTAGTTTTAGGATAGGCGGAAACCGGAATAACTTGCGCCACTTCAATACCCGCATCTTTGGCTAATGCGCTCCGTATCGCATTGGCAATAGCAATAAAATCACCAAGCTCACCTTTATAAGTAACAAAAATAGCTAAAGCTTCACCGTTATTGCCTGGAATCGTACAGGCAGCGGCTTTTTGCTCGCCAACTTCAGGTAAAGCTTCGCATAATTGCTCTAAATCATGGGCGTGATAATTTTGCCCATTAATGATAATTAAATCTTTAAATCGCCCCGTTAATACCAACTGCTTTTGATACATAAAACCTATATCGCCGGTATCTAACCAGCCCTCTTGATTAATGGTTTCAGCATTCAGCTGCGCGTCATCATAATAACCTTGAGTCACATTCTCGCCACGAATCAAGACATGGCCTAAGGTTTGCTCAGGCAATGCTTTTCCTGTGTCATCAGCAACCATTAACTCGGTATTCGGCACGGCGGTTCCTAGCAAAACTAGCTCCAGACTATCCGCATCATCACCAGTCACCAAGGCAATATGGTCGCCTAACTGTAATTGTTGGCGATTAACAAAAATAGACTGCACTTTTGCTGTAGGCTCAGTAAATGCAGCGGCCAAAGACGCTTCAGCCAAACCATAAACAGGAAAAATAACGGTATCGCGGCAACCAAAAGGCTTTAAAGTCTGCTGGAATTGGGCACATAAAGGCGCAGAAATTTGTTCCGCGCCATTAAAAATCAAGCGCAAGGAGGACAAATTCAAAGCCCCCTGCTTTGCCGCATTAAAATATTTCAATACATGCTGATAACCAAAATTAGGCGATGCCGAGACTGTCGCGCGTTTTTCACTGATTTTATCCAGCCATAAATTTGGCCGGCGCACAAACAGCTCAGGCGACATTAAATAAACATCAGTATTCAACACCAAAGGCGATAAATGAAAGCCAATAATGCCCATATCGTGGGTTAATGGCATCCAGCTTAAACTAACATCATCTTGCGTTGCCGCACTACCGATTAAAATGGAGCGGATATTAGTTATTAAATTATGATGACTCAGCACCACGCCTTTTGGCTCGCCTGTTGAGCCAGAAGAGAACTGAATAAAGGCGGTATCTTGTGGGCGAATATCAGCAGGCTCTGCTTGATTTTGATCGGTTTGAACTTGTTCGGCAATCAAGGTTTGCTTTTCTAGCAAAGGCTTGATTTCTGCTAACTGATGTTCATCGGCATACTGCAATAAGTTTTGCAATGTACTGGCTGAAGCCCAAATAAACGGCTTATGTAATTTTTGGGTAACCGATAAAACACGTTTATAAGCGGCATTCTGACTTGTAGCACTCAAAGGCACAGCAATAATCCCGCCCAATAAAGCCGCCCAAAAGACATCCACAAACTGCTCATTATTATCTGCCAGCAAGATCAATTCATACCCTTGCTGCATGCCCGCTTGTTGTAATTGATATAACAAGCCTAAGGCACGTTGATATAACTGCGCATAGCTCACCGTCACTTCATCATGCTTACCTTTTATATAGGTAATACTTTTATCACCCTGAGCAGCGTGTTGTAGGGCTTCGGTTAGCGTAAGGGGGAAAAATTTTTCGCTCATGTCGTGTTTATCTGTAAGTTGCATGTAAAAAGATGTCTTGTTTCGGTCTTAAATTGACCAGAGGCTCTAATTCAACCGTTTGCCCCGGAATCAATTCGAAATGTATTGTCTGAATAATGCGGCTGATATGCACCGCCATTTCCTGCATAGCCATACTATCGCCTATGCAGCGCCTAGGGCCAATCGCAAAAGGCAAATAGGTGCCTATATGCTGAGTGGCTTTATTTTCTGGACTAAAGCGTTGCGGGTCAAATACTTCAGGATCGGGCCAATAAGCGGTATTACGGTGCATTAAATAAGGCGGAATCAAAATATCCGTTCCCGCAGGAATATCAATGCCCTTATAGTGATCATCCGCCAACGCTTGTCTGGTTAGCACCCAAACAGGCGGATATAAACGCATAGATTCCTCTAATACTTGCTCGGTAAATTTTAATTGCGCAATATCTGCCATGCTCGGCTCAGTGGTTTGTGGCATATATTGCAGACTTTCCGCTAACACTTGCTGTTCAATAGCCGCATGTTGCGCGAGCAAATACCAAGTCCAATTTAAGACACTCGCCGTGGTTTCATGCCCGGCAATAATCATAGTCAGGATTTCATCGATTTGCAGTTTCTCAGGCATAGCTGCACCGCTACGCTTTTCCATTGCGTTCATGACCATGGTTAACAAATCAAAAGGCTGGCGATTTTCTGCGCGGCGTCGCTGCATCATATCGCTAACTAAGTGGGTCAACTGCCGAAAACGCCGTGCAAACAGCAAATCCCGCGCGGAATCATCGGTCACCATAAGAAATGGATTCTCGCCGGTTTCAGCAATAATGCGCTCTAAATCCTCACTAAATAAAGCATGTAAAATAAAATCTAGCGCCGTTTGACTCATAGACTCAGTAAGATTAATCGGCTTACCAGCTTCAATATCCTCATGCCAACTGGCTAATAACTTATCCGCACAATGCGTCATTAAGGGTAATTGCTGGGTCAGCAATTTATGACTAAATAGCGGCTGCATCATTTTACGCTGGCGCTTCCAAAGATCGCCTTCACTCACAATAATACCGCGCCCTAACAAGACATTAATCTGCTTAATGCCTACGCCTTTTTTGTAATTTTTATAATTAGTCACCAAAATATGTTTAGCCATATCCGGATCACAAACGTTATAAACCCAAGTATTTTGGTCGGGAAATTTAGCTTTAAAGACATTACCTTGGATTGCTACCAAGTCGGTCAGTTTAGGCAGAACCTGCTCAAGCTGATGGTAATCAATGACAATATCCTCGCCAGGAGGTAAATTTAATGGTTTTGAATCAGGCATCGTGGGTTCACTGTGTAAATTTACATCATCAACTTAACAAAATCTGTAGGGCGCGGCTTTAGCAAGCCAATGCCAAGCAGCACACAAGGCGGACAAAGCCGCGCCCTACAGCGTTATGTTCCGTTTTAAATAAGCAGGTAAATTTTAGCACAGTACAGCAAGCCTCAATAGAATAACCTCGGTTACTTTTATTTGCCGTTTGACAACTGTTAAAATGCCTTATGAAATTATTAATAACTCAAGTACAACGCCTTTTTCTGCTCGCAAGCCTGTTAATTGTTAACGCTTGCACAGCAACACCGACCGGCGAGTTCATCCCCTACTATCAGGCAGACACAGAAAAGCCTTATGCTGATGTGCTCGCCGAATTGGAAATCGCCATTTCCGAACATAATTTTAGAATCACCGGACACAGCCGTGTAGGTAAAGTGATTCGTGATCGCGGTACAAAAGACTTTCCCGAATACGATACCCTGCAATTTTGCAATCTCACGCAGGCAAAAAGCTTATTACTGATGTCACCTCATGCGGTACGACACATGCCCTGCAATATTGTTACTTACCAATTTCAAGGCAAAACCATAGTGCGCACGCATTTAATGCCCACCGATACCGATGATGCCAAACTCAATCGCTTTTCTGCCCACATGAATATCATACTTAAAGCGATTGTTGATTTTGCCGTAGAATAAACTACGGCCCCCTTATACCGATACCGACATGGACCACTTTATCTGGGATTTTGATCCCATTTTAACCAGCTTTCAATCCATTCACATTCATTGGTACGGCCTGATGTTTGCCTTGGCACTGCTTAGCAACTATGCACTGATGCACTGGATTTATTGGCGCGAACTCGGTAATACAGAAGATGTTGATCGCCTGCTTTGGTATTGCATAGGTGGCACAGTGATTGGCGCTCGATTAGCTCATATTATTTTTTACAATCTTGGCTATTACTTAAGCAATCCGGCTAAGATTTTTGCCGTTTGGGAAGGCGGGCTCGCCAGTCATGGCGGCCTAACCGGCGTTTTAATTGCCTTATATATTTATCAGCGTAAAGCCCGCTTTAATTACCTATGGATTTTAGATCGAATAGCCATTGCCGCCTCTTTCAGCAGTAGTTTAATTCGCGTAGGTAATTTTTTAAATTCAGAAATTATAGGTACCGCTAGCGACGCACCGTGGGCTGTTATTTTTACGCGTATCGATGCAATCCCAAGACACCCGGTACAGCTCTATGAAGCGCTTAGCTATGCCAGTATTTCTTTGTTCCTCTTTTATTTATATAAACAAAGCAAAACATTGGATTTGCATGGCCGTTTATTTGCTTGGTCTCTCCTACTTATTTTTAGTGTGCGCTTTATTCTGGAATTTTTTAAAGTCAACCTTCATAGCACCAGCAATCATTTCTGGTTAGACACCGGGCAACTACTAAGCCTGCCTTTTATCCTAATCGGCGCTTATTTTCTCTACCGAGCAGGCAAAAGCTGATGAACCATTATTCAAACTTCAAAATACGCATGGCAGTTCATGCCTTAAAACAAGGGCAAATTATCGCCTACCCGACCGAAGCGGTTTATGGTCTGGGCTGTGACCCATTAAATGAAAATGCAGTAATAAATTTGCTGAACCTCAAACAACGTCCAATACACAAGGGGCTGATTCTGGTAGCCTCTGACTTCAGCCAATTACAACCCTTCCTAAAACCCACGGCGACAATGCTTGCGCAAATCATGCCCAGTTGGCCAGGACCTGTCACTTGGGTTATTCCTGCGCAAGCTTGGGTGCCGAACTATCTAAAAGGCAAGCATGATTCATTAGCTGTACGCGTTAGTGCGCATCCATTAGTACAGCAACTGTGCGCAGCTTATGGCGGTGCCATTGTTTCCACGAGCGCAAATATTAGCAATCAAGCGCCAGCCCGCTCAGCATTAGCCGTGCGCCAAAATCTAAACACTCAAGGCCTATTTATTATTCCCGGCACAACCCCCAAACAGGCGCAGCCTACCGCCATTTATAATGCCTTAGATGGTAGTTGCCTACGCATTTCATAGCTAGCTATCGGCCTCTCTTTTAAGTGCTCGTCAAAACACATGGCCAGCTTGCTTTCGCTATGTCAAAAGTTAGCTATGCTGAATATTTTAAATTGTCTTGAACACAGGTATAATCAATGGTTTTTTGCTAACGAAATAAGCGAGCTTTTCGCTATAGCGTCAGCGCGTTATCTTTGCAGGAGCAGTTAATGACCGCATTAGTGGGTATTATCATGGGTTCAACCTCAGATTGGGAAACGATGAGTTTCGCAGCTGAAAAATTAGAACTACTCGGCATTCCTTTTGAAGTTGAGGTAGTTTCCGCTCATCGTACGCCAGATAAACTTTTTTCTTATGCTGAAAGTGCCGAAGGCAAAGGTTTAGAAGTCATTATTGCCGGTGCCGGTGGCGCCGCTCATTTACCCGGTATGGTCGCTGCAAAAACCATCGTTCCTGTGCTAGGCGTTCCTGTGCAATCAAAAGCATTAAATGGCATGGATTCTTTATTATCTATCGCACAAATGCCCGCAGGGATTCCGGTAGGTACATTAGCCATCGGTAAAGCAGGCGCGGCGAATGCGGCACTATTAGCAGCGGCAATTATCGCCAATAAACATAATGAATATAAAGCCCCGTTAAATGCGTTCCGCACAGCACAAACAGAGGCTGTTTTAGCTAATTCAGACCCTCGGGAGCTAGATTAATGGTTATTGGTATCTTAGGTGCCGGACAATTAGCGCGCATGTTAGCGCTTGCCGGCAAGCCCTTAGGCCTTAAATTTATCTTTTTAGATCCAACACCTGAATCGTGCGCAGCCGACCTAGGTAAACATCTGATCGGCGACTACACAGATAAAATATTATTAAGCCAATTCGCAGCAGAAGCCGACATTATCACCTATGAATTTGAAAATGTTCCGGTAGAAATCATTCACTTCTTGGCTGAAAGAACCCCTGTTTATCCGCCAGAAAAAGCCTTAGCCATCGGTCAAGACCGCATCACAGAAAAACAGTTTTTCCGTGATTTAGGTATTCCTACCGCACCTTTTGCGGCCATATCTAGCTTGGCGGACTTACAACAAGCAATGCCAATCATTGGCTATCCTGCGATACTAAAAACCCGCCGTTTAGGCTACGACGGCAAAGGCCAAGTAGTCTTACGCACAGAGCAAGATTTAACGACTGCATGGGATGCAGTACAAAATGCACCTTGTGTCGTTGAGGGCTTTGTCCCTTTTGATCGAGAAGTGTCTATTATCGCTTGCCGCAACGTATCCGGCGACATCGTGTATTACCCTTTATCGGAAAATACCCATGAAAAAGGCATTTTACGGTTAGCCAGAAATACCTTAAATGACCCACTGCAAGCACAAGCAGAACAGTACATTAATACCCTACTGACCGCGCTTGATTATGTAGGCACCATAGCCTTAGAGCTATTTGCTGTTGGCGACCAACTCATCGTCAATGAGTTCGCGCCACGCGTACACAACTCAGGCCATTGGACTATCGAAGGCTCGGAAACCAGCCAATTTGAAAATCACCTAAGAGCGATTATCAACTGGCCTTTAGGCGCAACCTATTCAATAGGTTATGCCGCGATGCAAAATTTTATCGGCGGCGTACCTGCCAGCGATAAACTACTGTCTTTATCTCAAGTACATTTACACTTATACGATAAAGCAGCGAGAAAAGGACGTAAAATTGCTCACGCAACGGCTAGAACGGACTCATTAGAAAGCTTTACAGATTTAATTACATCACTTACCGCGCTTGCTAAACAAAGCGATGATTCATAATTAATACCCTCCCTTTCACTCACCCTTTATATCTATACTTATGAAAAACACTGAAAACCCTGTTGTTTCTATCCACTACACTTTAACTAACAAAGCTGGCGAGCAATTAGATAGCTCTATTGGTTCTGAGCCTTTAAGCTATTTACACGGCGCGGGCAATATCATTCCCGGCTTAGAAAATGCGCTAGCAGATAAAACAGTAGGCGATAAACTCACTGTGACTATCGAACCAGAAGAAGCTTACGGTGAGCGTAACGAAGAACATATCCAAACCGTTCCAAGAGCAATGTTTCAAGGTATTGATCATATCGAAGTAGGCATGCAGTTCCAAGCAGACTCTAGCAATGGCCCAGCGATCGTAACGATTACAGCGGTAGACGGCGATCAAGTCTCTATTGATGGTAATCATCCTTTAGCCGGTGAGCAACTGACTTTTGATGTGGAAATTATGGATATTCGTCCGGCCACAGAAACTGAAATGCAACACGGCCATATTCATGGCTCAGGCTGTAACCACGATTAATCCTAAGGTAGTTAAGGTTATCGGCCTTGCCAGATAACCTTAACTATACTGCTTACTCAGGAATCTTATGGATCAGCTACAATCAGGCATTCGCATTACTGTCCGCGCCGTTATTATTCAAGCAGGTAACATTCTTTTAATCAAAAAAGACAGCCCAGAAGACGGTATTCGCTACACCTTACCGGGCGGTGCACTAGACGCGGGAGAAACCTTACACCAAGCGGTTATCCGTGAATGCATAGAAGAAATCAATACCGCTGTAGTCGCACATGATGTGCTGCATATAGCCGACTTATTTATCCCCAAACTAAAACCACAACCCTATACGCGCCACCAGCTAGAAGTATTAATTGCATGCCAAGTGCCAAATGACTATATTCCCAGCACAGGTCCCGAACCCGACAAACATCAAGTAGGTGTAGAGTGGCTAGCACTACAAGACCTCGCAGACTACACTATTTCTCCTGATTTTTTCTCCGAACTGCTGATTAATTTATATTCTGGCGAACATCAAGTTTATATAGGTTCGGCTTACACACTGAAAAAAACAGAATGATGAGCTACGCGCTTTGATAAAAAGTACTAACTACATTAATCGCGCCATAAGCTTTCGCATAAAGCCCTTCTCGGGCTGCGATAAGAGCAAAATAAACGCCAGGAACTTAAACATGAAATCATGGCTTCCCATCTAAGCGGGACATTAATATGCGTTGTAGGGCGCGGCTTTAGCCCGCCTTTAAATACTCTCTTTAGCAATGGCGGGCTAAAGCCGCGCCCTACAGTCTTCATAAAAAGTCGGACTAAGCAAGGCTCTTGAGCCCTTGAAATTACCGGGTTGCTCGGCAACTGCTCCAAGGCAAATCCGCTAGATCATTAGCCCTCTGCACTCTTGCCGGATTGCACACGACATAAGCTGACAGTTCGCAAATAACTCCCCTTCTGGATTGCAAGATTTGACCCCAGAGTTTTGTGACCCCATAGTTTTGCTTTGAAAGCGAACTACACTGCCAACGGTCAACTGGATTTTTTGGCTAGGCACTTTTCTTTCACACATTTTTCATATACAAACTGAGGGTCAAGGTCTATACCATTACCCCATTCAATCGTATCAAAAGAAACTCGAACCTTTAAAAATAAATTTAAGTCTTTAATTTTATTAAATACACCGAAGTTTAAATATGGCTCCATATTTAATATTCCGCACTCACTATTATCAAACTCAATGTAAACTTGATAATTATCTTTAGGTACAACTTTAATTACTGCAGGATACATTTATTTTTCCTCATTGAAGTGGTTGTATTTTAAATGGTTCTTCTCCATTCATTACCAAGTTCCAATCAGCCATCAAATCCTCTTGATGCAGTTCAGCCCAAGCTAAAACTAGCTTCGTTTGTTTCTTTGGCAATTTACCTTCCATAATTTCACATGTTCGTATATCCACGTTCGCCTTATATTCAGCATAATAGACATGAAAATGCGGCGGCGGATGTTCGCTTGGCGCATAATACATACGAATAATTATTCCATAAAACATTGATATAGTAGGCATTATTATTTAGCTTTCCCGAACACTAATTCTTTTAAAAATTTAGTTTCATTATAACGTTGAATCAATGGCGCAGGAGAACTTTGATCTTAACGCCCATAATCACCGGATATAGGAGGCAGTCCTCGTGCAGTGTACTGATATAATGCACCCTAGTCTCAATTATCCAGCAGCATCAAGCAGATTATTGGCTATCAATAAAGCAGAAAATCAAGCTATTTGGCAATTATTTCGACCTTTATTTTTAGCCACATACATGGCTTTATCTGCTCGCAATATCAGTTCATCCAAGCTTTTAATATCATCTTCAAGAGTGCTGATTCCGATACTGACGGTAATGTTAGCTTCAATTTGAGGGATGTTAATTTCCCTAATAACCTCACGTAGTCGCTCGGCTATCAAATAGCGCTTCATCAGTATCAGGCTCTTCAAGTAAAATAATGAATTCTTCACCACCCAATCTTGCTGGCAAGTCCGTTGCCCTGCAAACATGCTTAATACGGTTAGCGACTGCAATTAAAACCGCATCGCCAACCGCATGGCCGTAGTTATCATTAAATTGTTTAAAATAATCTATATCCAGCATTAACATAGCGATGTTGCGTTGATAGCGTATCGATTTTTGGAAGATTATTTCTGCTTGTTTATAAAAAGAACGACGATTCATTAGGCTTGTTAAGGGGTCGGTTGACGCAAGTCGCTCAAGCGCCTCTGTCCGGTCTTTCACTTTTTGTTCCAATGTCTCATTGAGTTGTTTTAGTTCATTTTGCACGACGGCAAAATAATATAGCGATACGGCAACCAAGGTGATAGAAAATAGTAGTACCCCTATTGCGATAGGCATTCTTGTCCAAGGGAGCATATTGTGAGCGACCGCCATATCAATTAACAGAAAAAGACTGAAAATGGCAAAAGAGGCGAGCTGTATTTTGACATCGTTATTAACCTGCTTAACTTGGGCAAAGGTGATCAAAAACAAGACAAGCAGACTTAAGAGCAATAACATGTCAAACAGATAATACATGCTTGATAACTCGACCCGTGCTGTAACAGAACTACTAATAGCCGCAATCACAAAGATCAAATGAAATATCCAAATAGCCTTAATGACTTTTGTCAATTTCCATTGGTACCATGAGTCAAATAACATCGCCATCGCGATGGGTAAGATAAAATAAGCGGTGGCGGCGATATGATCCCAAACTAAAGGGGCATTAGCCAGCAGCTGTTTGACCTGACTCTGTGCAAATAACATAACACTCGAGGCGAAGGTGAAAAAGGCAATGAGTAGGAAGGTTTGTCTGTTAGATTGAATAAACGCGAAAATTAAGGCTAATAGCGCAATCACTAAGGACAAGCTGCTCACCGCCAGATCTGTTATTGATTTATGGATGATATAACTGAACACATCTATGCGCTCCATCAGCTTAATTTCACCCCATAAACCGATGTCAGAAGCGGAAGAAAATATTCGAAAATAAATCATTTCCCCAGCAAAATCCTGAGGAAGGCTGATTATATGCCATGGCCAACCTTCAAACCGTCCCTGTCCCTGTTGGTCGAATGATCCAAAGCGATAAATTTGATCGCCATCCATGTAGACTTCAGTAATCAAATCAACACTATAAATATAAATAACCGGATCGCGCCATAGTCCATTGTCAGGCAGCATCGTGCGATACCAGACATTGGTCTTGCCGTCACGATTGGGTGGATTGGATGGGAAATCAATAGTTAACCAGTCGCCTTGCTCGGGTCCCTCAGTACTCCAGTCAGGAATACCATCCACACTAACAGGTGAATCACCCCAGCGATATTGCCAGTTGGAGTCAAGGTTTAAGATCGCGCCCTGAGCAAAAACAAGGCCAGGAAATAGCATCAGCAAAGTAACGATTGCCAGAATAAATCGTTTAGAAAAGCAAGAAAGAAAAACCGGCAATGCTAATGGTGGGTATTTAAAATGACCAATTGACAATGTTGGATCCCTCTTCACTCGATGCCAACCATTTAAACTATGACGTTGAATTTTAGTGCGGTCATTATGAACGAAAGCACCAAGGCTGACCACATAAGATTAGCTACTCACTTTGTCAAAAAGTGCTTGTTAGATAGCGCATTAACACCGCAGAAGAGAGGTAGGTCAGGCGGTCTTCGTCATATAGCCGACTTGACCGCATAACCCAATCAACTCATCTGAACTTGGTGACTTTGTCTTAATGTCTAGATTAAAACAGACTAAAATCTACTTTCGGCAGGCATTCAAAGCCAGGTTTGGCAAAAAGATAACCTTGCATTAATTCAATGCCTGATTCTCGCAACCACTGCATTTCTTCGATGGTTTCGATACCTTCAGCCAAGGCCGTAATATTAAGGTCATGAAACATATTTAAACAATTTTTTATTATCGATTGCCGGGCTTTATCTTGATCAATATGACGAATAAGATCCATATCAAACTTCGCTATATTTGTCTGAAAATTAGCCAATAAACCCAAACCAGCATAGCCAGAACCAAAATCATCAATGGCAGTAATAAATCCTAATTTACTGTAATACTCGATGATGCTTTTAACGAAATCAACATCCTTAATCTGCTCAACTTCTGTAAATTCAAACATGATCTTTTCCGTGGGAAAATCATATTTTTCAGCTGCATCTAAAGTAGTGCGAATGCAGCGCTCTGGTACGTAGATAGCTTTTGGTAAAAAATTAATACTGAGCATGGAATCTAAATTCAACTTAGCGGCCAGTGCGATTGCTTTGATTCGACAAAGTTGATCAAATAAGTAGCGGTTATCATCGTTCACTTTAGATATTATTGAAAACGCCGATTCATTATTTAAACCACGGACCAATGCTTCATAGCCAAATACCTGATTAGTCTGACAGTTGATAATAGGCTGAAATGCCATTGTAAAATCAAAGTCAAGCCTGCCTTTATCAGCACAGTTTTCACATGAAAACCGATCGTAGACTTTTAAGTTTTGTGCCATTTCACCACCATTAGTTGCTTAAAACATTTATTGTATATGAAGATTTAATTATTCATCGTGCTTGTTGTTAAGCACAATTAAAAGCTATTGCAATATTATACTGCACGTTAATCAATACTATCTAGCTTAGCAATACCTTCGCCAAAAATCAGGCCGCATTAGCATCAATTTTACCAATCTCTGTGGTTTAAAACCTTATTTGAAAAACCTTATCAGCTATTAAAAACGCCCCTGCATTCCCACAGCACAGGGAACGAGGAGCTAAAGAGCTAAAGGGTCAGTTCTAGATTCATAGCTTTCTTTCTGATCTTGCTGCTCTGATAATTTTACCGATGCTTGTAAAATGCAGCTCAAAAAAATCCGCTATTTGTTGATAGCTATATTCCCCTGTGGCATAGGCCGATATGATCGCCTCGTTCCGGCTGGCAAAAAGTTTTTGGTATTTGGCTAATGGCAATGCAGGCGCTCGTCTTTGTGCTTTTGGAAAATTGACATCGTTGTTTTTTCCTTTAATTTTTCCTGCATCTGCGATACGAAGATGTCATCACCGAGGAATTAGTGTTATATTTCGTCTCCTCGTATCAATCAAGGACGGATGCTTACTTGAACAAGAAATCACTCAGCGAACAAGATATTTGTACCAAGTACATCACCCCTGCTATCCAACAATCCGGCTGGGATATTCATTCCCAAATTCGCCAAGAAGTCACCTTCACTGCGGGTCGTATAATCGTTCGAGGCCGATTACATACTCGTGGCGACAAACGCCGAGCTGACTATGTGCTTTATCATCAAAAGAACCACCCCATCGCGATCATCGAAGCGAAAGATAATAAACACAGTATCGGTGACGGCATGCAACAAGGTTTGGCTTATGCGGATGCCTTAGATGTAATGTTTGTCTTTTCATCAAACGGTGATGGCTTTTTATTCCATGATCGAACTGGCTTAAGTGGCCAAGTTGAAACAGAACTCAGCCTTGATAACTTCCCATCACCACAACAACTTTGGCAATGGTACTGCCAATATAAAGGCATAACCGAACACCAAACCCAGACCGTTGTGCAATCACCTTATTATGATGATGGTTCAGGTCGCAATCCGCGTTATTACCAAACTAATGCCATCAACCGTACTGTAGAAGCCGTTGCCAAAGGTCAAGATCGCATCTTATTAGTGATGGCAACGGGTACCGGCAAGACTTACACCGCTTTTCAAATCATCTGGCGCTTATGGAAATCTCGTCAAAAGAAACGCATTCTGTTTTTAGCTGATCGCAACATCTTAGTTGACCAAACCAAGAACAATGACTTCAAACCCTTTGGTCAGGCGATGACCAAGATCACCAAACGACAGATCAATAAATCATTTGAAATCTATCTATCGCTATACCAAGCCGTTACTGGTAACGAAGCAGAGCAAGATATCTACAAACAATTTTCACCTGACTTCTTTGATCTGATTGTGATTGATGAATGTCATCGTGGCAGTGCCAAAGAAGATTCTGCCTGGCGTGCAATCCTTTCATACTTCACCAGTGCCACTCACATCGGCATGACCGCCACGCCTAAAGAAACCAAAGACACCTCCAATATCGACTACTTTGGCGAACCGCTCTATACCTACTCACTCAAGCAAGGTATTGATGATGGCTTCCTTGCGCCTTATAAAGTTGTTCGTGTTGATTTTGATATAGATCTACAAGGTTGGCGGCCAACCAAAGGTCAAAAAGACAAATACGGTAATCTGATTGAAGATCGCATTTACAATCAAAAAGACATCGACACAAACGTGGTATTCGATGAACGCACCCAGCTCGTCGCTTTAAAGATTAGCGAGTTCTTACAACGCACTGGCGAATATCAAAAAACCATCGTCTTTTGTAATGACATCGACCATGCTGAACGGATGCGTCAAGCCTTGGTCAACCTTAATCCAGAACGTGTCAAAGAAAATCGCAAATATGTGATGCGTATTACTGGTGATGAAAACGAAGGCAAAGCTGAACTGGATAACTTTATCGATCCCGAATCACGCTACCCAGTGATTGCCACCACCAGCAAATTAATGACCACCGGTGTTGATGCCAAAACCTGCAAACTCATAGTGTTAGATCAGCGCATCAAATCGATGACCGAGTTTAAGCAAATCATCGGGCGTGGCACCCGTATTGATGAAGACTATGACAAACACTGGTTCACCATCATGGACTTCAAAAAGGCGACTGAACTATTTGCTGATAAAGACTTCGATGGCGATCCCGTACAAATCTACAATCCCAAACCAAGCGACCCTATCGATCCACCAGAAGAAGATGAACAAACAGGCACATCACCCAATGATGGCGCAGACGAGCCAACACCCGATGATTTTGGTGGTACTGACACCACTACTGGTGGCGGTGAAATTAACGAACCTCATATTAAATACGTCGTGAATGGCATAAATGTCAATGTCGTCGCCGAACGTGTTCAATATCTCGGTGCTGATGGCAAACTCATTACCGAGTCACTGACTAACTACACCAAGCAATGTGTGAAAAAACAATTTGCCACCATCAAAGACTTCTTAAAATCATGGTCAGAAGCCGAACGCAAAACCGTCATTATTGATGAACTGAGAGAGCACGGCGTATTTTGGGAAGATCTACGTGATAACGTGCGTAAAAAGCTCGGCTTTGAAATGGATGCCTTTGATCTCATTGCCCATATCGTCTATGACCAACCCCCCATGTCACGCAAGCAACGGGCTGATAAGGTCAAAAAGCGCGATTACTTCACCAAGTATGAAGGCGCGGCTAAACAGGTTCTTGAAGCCTTACTGCAAAAATACGCTGACACCGGCATTGAGCCCATTGAAGACGTTAAAATCCTCACCCTCGATCCCTTCAGCCAGATTGGTGCGCCAATGGAATTACTCAATGCCTTTGGTGGCAAAAAACACTATCTGCAAGCGATAAAAGAACTCGAAAACCAGCTTTACGCCTAACTAACAGGAAACACCATGTCAATCAGCAGTACCATAAAATCAATCCAAGACATCATGCGTAAAGACGTGGGTGTCGATGGTGACGCGCAACGTATCGGTCAGTTAGTGTGGATGTTATTTCTCAAGATATTTGATGATCGCGAACAAGAATGGGAAGCCTTTAACGATAACTACCACTCACCCATACCAGAAGCCATGCGCTGGCGTAATTGGGCGGCGGATGCTGAAGGCATGACCGGTGAAGAACTCAAAGACTTCATCGACAACCGCCTGTTCCCTGCTCTGCAAAATCTTGATATCCAAGATCAAGACCAACGCGCTTTTGTGATCCGTGGTGTATTTGCAGATGCCTACAACTACATGAAATCAGGGCAACTGATTCGCCAAGTCATCAACAAAATCCAAGAAGGCGTTGATTTTAATAAAGCCCAAGAACGTCACCTGTTTGGTGATATGTATGAACAAATCCTTAAAGATCTGCAAAGTGCTGGTAATGCGGGCGAATTCTACACCCCACGCGCCGTCACTGAATTTATGGTTAACCGTGTTGATCCCAAGTTAGACGAAAAAACGCTTGATCCCGCCTGCGGCACCGGTGGCTTTTTAACCTGTACTATCGAGCACAAACGCAAACAGTACGTTAAAACACCGGCTGATGAACAAGCCCTGCAAGCCAGCATTCATGGTGTCGAAAAAAAACCCTTACCGCATCTACTCGCCACCACCAATATGATTTTGCATGGCATCGAAGTGCCGAACCAAATCCGCCACGACAACACCTTGGCACGACCCTTAATCAGTTGGAGTCCCAAAGAACGGGTGGATACCATCATCACCAATCCACCGTTTGGTGGTCAAGAAGAAGACGGTATCGAAACCAACTTCCCACAAGCCTTACGCACCCGTGAAACCGCCGACTTGTTTATGACCTTGATCATTCACCTGCTCAAAGCCAATGGTCGCGCCGCCGTGGTATTGCCGGATGGTTTTTTATTCGGTGAAGGCATGAAAACCCGCCTGAAAGAAAAACTACTCGACGATTGTAATCTGCACACCATCGTTCGTCTGCCGAATGGCGTGTTTGCCCCTTACACCGGCATCAAAACCAATCTTTTGTTTTTCACCAAAGGCACGCCAACTGAAAACATCTGGTTTTATGAGCACCCTTATCCAGAAGGCATTAAAAGCTATAACAAAACCAAGCCCATGCGTTTTGCCGAGTTTCAAACTGAAATTGATTGGTGGGGCAGCGAACACGATGGTTTTGCCAGCCGTGTCGAAACCACACAAGCCTGGCAAGTTAGCATCGCTGAGATCAAGGCGCGTAACTACAATCTGGATATTAAAAACCCACACATTGTTGCAACGGAAATCCATGATCCAGAAGAATTACTGGCGCGCTATGCCGAGCAGCAACAACAAATACAAGCCATTCGTGACCAGCTAAAAGACATCTTAGCTGTCGCCTTATCGGGCGAGAAAAACTAAATGTTGAACCAACTTATTACCAACAACATTGAACTGTGGACCAGTGCCGAAACTAGCCGCTCCACTGCTGGTCGTGGCAGTAATGGCAAAACCGAACTTACCGGCATAAAAAAACTACGCGAACTGATTTTAGAACTTGCAGTGCGGGGGTTATTAGTGCCGCAAGACCCTAGTGACGAACCCGCCAGTGTGTTGCTGGAAAAAATCGCTGCGGAAAAAGAGGCATTAATCAAAGCGGGTAAGATTAAAAAGCAAAAGCCGTTGCCGGAAATTGCAGAGGATGAAAAGCCGTTTGATTTGCCTAATGGCTGGGAGTTTGAAAGGTTTATAAAAACTCTTGATTTCAGTGGAGGTAGTCAACCACCCAAACATACGTTTTCTGAAATCAATTTAGAAGGCTATGTCCAGCTCATTCAAATAAGAGATCTCGGTCCTAATCCACAACCTGTATATATACCAAAAGATAAAGCATCTAAATTTTGCACAGAGAATGATGTAATGATTGGTAGGTATGGAGCTTCCGTCGGGAAAGTCTTTTGGGGGAAAAATGGTGCGTATAATGTGGCGCTAATAAAATTACATAACGATCATGAAGCTTACACTCAGGGCTTTCTCTATTTGATAATGAAAAGTCCACTAGGTCAAAGTTTTTTTAATGGCATGTCCCGTTCTGCACAAGCTGGCTTTTCAAAAGATGATATTGCTAATAAGATACTCCCTGTAATTCCACTCCCCGAACAACACCGCATCGTCGCCAAAGTCGATGAATTGATGGCCTTATGCGACCAGTTAGAACAACAACAGCTTGAGCACAGCGACACCCATCACACCCTCGTCACCACCTTGCTCGATAGCCTATGCCAAGCGGTTGACAACGACCAATTTCAAAGCATCTGGTCACAACTCGCTGCCAATTTCGATACCCTGTTCACTAACGAAGCCAGCATCGACCAACTCAAACAAACCCTCCTGCAACTCGCCGTTATGGGCAAACTCGTCCCGCAAGACCCGAACGACGAACCCGCCAGTGTGTTGCTGGAAAAAATCGCTGCTGAAAAAGCAGCGTTAATCAAAGCGGGTAAGATTAAAAAACAAAAGCCATTGCCTGAGATTGCTGATGATGAAAAGCCGTTTAATTTGCCTGAAGGTTGGGAGTGGGCACGACTTATAGACTGTTATGATGTTAGGGACGGTACTCATGATTCCCCGAAATATACAGCTGAAGGCTACCCACTTGTAACCAGTAAAAATCTCTCTAGTGGAAAGCTAGATTTTTCTGATATTAAATTCATCTCTGAAACTGATCACAAAAAAATTATTGAACGGTCTCGGGTTGATGCCGGAGACATACTTTTCGCTATGATCGGCAGTATCGGTAACCCCGCCATTGTAGATACCGAAAGAGAGTTCAGTATCAAAAATGTTGCTCTATTCAAATACTACAAAAAATCACTATCTGCCCCACATTTCTTATTAAAATTTCTGATGTTCGCTGAGAATGTGTTCAAGGAACAATCATCAGGGGCGGTACAATCTTTTGTGTCACTAGGAAAAGTTAGAAGTTTTCCATTAGCTCTCCCACCACTCCCCGAACAACACCGCATCGTCGCCAAAGTCGATGAATTGATGGCCTTATGCGACCAACTCAAAGCAGGCCTCAACCAAGCCCAAACCACCCAGCAACAACTCGCCCACACGATTGTGCAACAGGCTGTGGCGTAATGGATTATCAACGCCCTTGGAAGTCATTTGAAGAGCAGTTGGTGATTTTAAAATCACGCGGCATGGTGGTTAATGATGACGATGCCGCACTGACCTATTTGGAGCGAGTAGGTTACTACCGGCTTAGCGCCTATTGGTATCCGTTTCGTAAATTCAATATTGAACAAAATGCTACTACGGGGGCCATGACATATACCCGTAGCGATGAGCTGGCAGAAAATACACAGTTTGTAGATGCTATTCGCCTCTACCTGTTTGATAAGAAGTTACGATTGTTGGTGATGGATGCATTAGAACGCATTGAAGTGGCGGTGCGGGTTGACATCGCTTATTTATTAGGTCAACGTGACGCCTTTGCGTATAAGAATATCAACGAGTTCCACCCCAGCTTTGCAGGAAAGATCAACCGACATACTAATAAGACAGCCTTTGATAGTTGGCAGACTAAGTATGCGGGCTTATTAAACCGCTCTAAAGAAGACTTTGTTAGTCATTATCGGCAAAAGTATGGCCCTGATTTACCTATTTGGGTGGCTGTTGAAATCTGGGATTTTGGTGCCGTATCCCAATTATTCGCCATGATGAAGGTAGCGGATAAACAAAAGATAGCTGAGAAGTATGGCGTATCGGATTTTCAAGTATTTGAAAGCTGGTTAAGGGCTCTAAACTATTTACGAAACATTACTGCACATCATAGTCGTTTATGGAATCGTAATATTATCGATCAACCTAAACTACCAGCACTGGGAAGGCTTGACTGGTGTGATGGCTTTATTGGCAAAAATGACTTAATTGCTAAGCCATTTTTGCTATTAGCAATCGTCAACCATTTTCTGAAAATAATTTGTCCGGCAACACAATGGAATAATCGAGTGGCGGCGCACATAGATAGCTTCCCCGAGTTACATTCAGATAAGCAAATAAAGGCTTCTGACATGGGACTGGTTGAAGACTGGAAAGCTTGGTGGTAATGAGCGCTGGGGATAAATGACAGGCAAAAAAAACCCCCGCGTAAGTTGCAAGCAACTAAGAGGCAGAGGCCGTGTTGGATGTATCATCTACCTTTAAGGTAATACTTGTCAATAATAATTTTCCGGGGCAGAAGCGGGGCAGAAGGGTCAGGTCTAGATTTATAGCTTTTTTCTGAACTTGCTGCCCTGATAATTTTACCGATGCTTGTAAAATGCAGCTCAAAAAAATCCGCTATTTGTTGATAGCTATATTCCCTTGTGGCATAGGCCGATATGATCGCCTCGTTGCGGCTGGCGATAAGTTTTTGGTATTCGGCTAATGGCACGGTGTGAATAGATGGCTTTTTATTTTGTGCGGCGACCTCATGCCGACATTCGCGGCTAGAGGCTACGCCTACAGAAGGCAGGATTGGCCTATTATTGATCTCTCATGCCTAAGTTAAAATGTATCCGCACTCACCGCTCGGTATGTTTATATACCCAAACTATCCCACATAGCATCGACTTTCTGCACGATCTCATCGGTCATTTTAATGGTACGCCCCCACTCTCTTGTCGTTTCGCCCGGCCATTTATTAGTGGCATCAAAGCCAACTTTAGAGCCTAATCCCGAAACCGGCGAAGCAAAATCTAAATAATCAATGGGGGTATTTTCCAGAATCGTTAAATCCCGCGCGGGATCCATGCGCGTGGTAATTGCCCAGATGACCTCCTGCCAATTATGCACATCAACATCATCATCGACGACAATAACAAATTTAGTGTACATAAATTGGCGTAAATAGGACCAGGTTCCGAGCATCACCCGCTTGGCATGTCCTGCGTATTGTTTTTTCATACTGATCACGGCCATCCGATAGGAACAGCCTTCCGGCGGCAAATAAAAGTCCGTAATTTCTGGAAATTGCTTTTGCAGAATGGGCACAAATACTTCATTTAAAGCGACACCCAAGACCGCTGGCTCATCAGGTGGTTTGCCGGTATAGGTGCTGTGATAAATCGGTGCTTGACGCTGGGTAATGCACTCAATGGTAAAGACTGGGAACTCACCGACTTCATTATAGTAGCCGGTATGATCGCCAAACGGCCCTTCGGGTGCCATTTCACCGGGATAAATAAAGCCTTCTAAAACAATTTCCGCACTCGCGGGGACTTTTAAATCATTGGTAATCGATTTGGCCACTTCGGTTTTAGAACCGCGCAATAAACCGGCAAAGGCATATTCAGACAAAGTATCCGGCACCGGCGTGACCGCTGCTAAAATGGTCGCGGGGTCAGCCCCTAGCGCGACGGAAACTGGATAAGGTTTACCCGGATTTTCATCCTGCCATTCTTTAAAATCTAAAGCACCGCCACGATGCGCCAACCAGCGCATAATGACTTTGTTTTTGGCGATCACTTGCAAACGATAAATACCCAGATTTTGCCGTTCTTTATATGGTCCTTTGGTAATCACTAAGGGCCAGGTAATTAAAGGCCCGGCATCATCGGGCCAGCAGGTTTGTATAGGAAATACCCCTAAATCAACCTCCTCGCCTTTTCTGATAACCTCCTGGCACGGTGGATTTTTCACTAATTTAGGTGCCATATTTAAGACGTTCTTATAGATGGGGATTTTATCAATTGCATCTTTCATGCCTTTCGGCGGCTCTGGCTCTTTTAATTGCGACAATAACGCACCGACACCACGCAGAGCAGTCACTGATGATTCACCCATGCCCATTGCTACGCGGTCTGGCGTACCAAATAAATTCGCCAGTACAGGAATATTATGACCTTTCGGATGTTCAAATAATAAGGCAGGCCCACCCGCCTTTAAAGTACGATCGCAAATTTCGGTCATTTCTAAAACGGGATCAACTTCTTGGCTGATGCGTTTTAGCTCGCCTTTTTTTTCCAGTTGCGCGATAAAATCTCTTAAATCTTTATATTTCATGCGCTAATACCATTATGTCTTAATAGGGCATCAATATTGGGCTCACGACCACGGAATTGAACAAATAAATCCATGGCATCGGCACTCCCCCCGGTTTCTAAAATATGGGTTAAAAAGGCAAGGCCGGTTTCCTGATGAAAAATGCCATTTTCTTCAAATAAAGAATAGGCATCGCTAGATAAGACTTCCGCCCACTTATAACTATAATAACCGGCGGCATAACCACCGGCAAAAATATGCGAAAAACTGTGCGCAAAGCGGTTAAATGAAGGCGGAGCTAGTACTGACACCTGATCACGAATTCGGTTTAACATTTGATAAATCTGCGCCCCTTTTTCTGGGTCATATTCTTGATGCAAACGAAAATCAAATAAGCTGAACTCCAGCTGTCTGACCATTAACATTCCTGCTTGAAAATTTTTAGCGGCAAGCATTTTGTCAAATAAACTGTCAGGCAATGGCGCGCCGGTTTGATAATGCCCTGAAATCAAAGCTAAAGCTTCTTTTTCCCAGCACCAGTTTTCCATAAACTGGCTGGGCAATTCGACCGCATCCCATTCCACGCCATTAATACCCGAGACACCCAAGTAATCGACTTGGGTCATCATGTGTTGCAGTCCGTGACCAAATTCATGGAATAAAGTCAGCACTTCATCATGGGTTAATAGCGCGGGATCATTGCCCGTTGGCGGTGTGAAGTTACACACTAAATACGCCACCGGCGTTTGTACTTTGCCAGCGATTTTTTTACGACCGCGACAATCATCCATCCATGCGCCGCCACGCTTTTTCGCACGCGCATATAGATCAATATAAAATTTACCTCGTAGTTCGCCATTTCTGTCCATAATTTGGAAAAAACGTACGTCTTTATGCCAGGTATCAAAGTCTTTAATTTCACTAATATTTAAGCCGTACAGCTTTTCTACCACAGCAAATAATCCTTGCAATACTTTGGGTGCAGGAAAAAACGGCTTTACTTCTTCTTGCGATAAATCATAGGCATGCTGGCGCATTTTTTCAGAGAAATAACCAATATCCCAGGCGTGCAGCTTAGCTATGCCATAATGTTCTGTGGCAAAAGCGGTTAAATCAGCTAAATCTTTTTGTGCTTGTGGAAATGATTTATTTGCCAATTCATCCAAAAACTCGGTGACTTGCTGAGTCGAATTAGCCATTTTTGTCGCCAAAGACAGTTCTGCATAATTTTGAAACCCCAATAACAAAGCCTTTTCATGACGCAAGGCAATGGTTTTTTCCATGATTTCAGTATTATCCCATTCAGGATTTGTTCCTTGGTCTGATGCGCGCGTAGAAAATGCCTTATAGACATCAGCGCGCAATTGGCGATCATCAGCGTAGGTCATAACAGGCAAATAAGACGGGAATTGCAAGGTTAACATCCAGCCCTTTTTACCTTCTTGCTCGGCTGTTTGCTTAGCTTGCTGTAATGCAGATTCGGGTAAACCCGCTAAATCTGATTTTTTGGTGACGAGTTTCTGCCAATCATTGGTCGCATCTAATACATTCTCTTCATATTTACTGGATAGCTGCGACAGCTCTAAACTGATTTCTTTGTAGCGTGCTTGCTTTGCATCATCAAGATCAATGCCTGACAACCGAAAGCCACGTAATGAGTTTTGAATAATTTTTTGCTGCGCAGGTGCAAGTGTCGCATAAGCCTCACTTGCGGCAATCTGTTGGTACGCTTTAAATAAACCTTTATGCTGCCCCATCGCAGTGGAATAAGCACTTAATTTGGGCAAACAAGCGTTATAAGCATCACGTAAATCATCATTATTGACCACCGAGTTCATATGACTTACTGGCGACCAGGCTTTGTTAATACAATCTTCAGCTTCTTCTAAAGGTGCGATCAGGTTTTCCCAGGTATAGGTTTCATTTTCCGCGAGTAATGTTTCAACTAAAGCCTGCGCTTCAGTTAATAATTGCTCAATGGCAGGCTCAATATGCTCTGCTTTGATTTGCGCAAACAAGGGTAATTCGGTGTTATTAAGTAATGGATTAGTCATAAGAGTAAGTATTAGTTAGAAAGGTCGTTGAAGCGACAAAGCGCATCAATTAGCAACAACTGCACACAAAAGAAACTAAGCAAAAATAGTCATTATAGCTTTAACGCGCTTATTTGCTCTGTGCAATACATGTAAAGAAAAGTCAGGAGTTAACTTACCATTTGCAAGTTTTGAGTACGCAGGAATAGTATTAATATAAGGTAAATGATTCGCTTGTTGAGAGCCAAAATAACTGTGTAATTTGGCCAAAATAACAATATCAATTAAGTTGATATTGTCACCACTTTCATAGTGCCAATCTTCAGAATGGAGTGGAATACACACCAATTCTTCAGGAAATCCTAAAGTATGTAACACCAACGCCCCTACAGGTGCACGTAAATAAGGAATGGCCTCTTCTAATTGCACTATTTCCGGATACTCATCTGGATATTGTCCAGCAAAATGCAATAGTGGAATCACGCCTATATCACTGATTAAGCCGGCCAATAAAGCATCATCAGGGTTAATAGTACCGGTCTCTTCAGCGAGCACAAAACTAAGGCAGGATATATATAAGCTCCGATGCCATAAATTGTGCATTGCACCCATCAGTTTTTTATCTTTACACTGAAATAGCTGCTTTAAACTGAGCCCCATCACTAAATTACGCGTCGAAGTCAAGCCTAAGCGAGTTACTGCATCTTGGCAATTAAGAATTGGCGTTATAGGCGCGTACAAGGGACTGTTAGCAATCTGAATTAATTTTGCCACTATTGCGGAGTCTATTTGGAGAATTTCTACCGCTTCTTGAATGCCAATATCATATTCCATGGCAGTCTTTAATTTAAAGGCGACATCAGGCAAAGAAGGCAACATCAATTTATTCTCTCGATAAGCATCAATGAAGCTTTGAAAAAAACGACTGTTATTTAATTGCTCAGGTAAAGCAATATCAATCAACTCTACACAAGACAAGGCTTCAGCGCTTTTTATAGTCCAAAGTTTAGTTAAGTCAGCGTCAATCAATAATATTTTTATTGCAGTTTTGGCGACCGCGGTCGCACCAAAAAATTTTCCACTATTAATAGGTAAATGGGCGCGTGTGGAGTTGGCGGTAATTTCATAATTATGGCCACCTTCTGGTTGCAAAATAAGCTCACCACTCAAAAGATAATAAACATATTGCGCAGGCTGCTGGCGTATAAAAATAACCGACTGCGCTGCATAGGTTAAAATTTTGTGGGGTAAAAAAGCAGCCTCCTGCTTGTCTAAACTTCTTAATGGCACTAAATGTTGTATTTTTTCGTATTGCAATTCCCCCAAGTCCTCTGCTATAGGTGGCGTACAGCGTAGGTAGTTAATCACCCCTCCATCTGGAGAGCTATGGTCTTTCTTTCCTGAAAAAATATTAGTCAGCCAATTCATAAGCTAGGCACCAAAAAGGCTGATTGCATCAGCAACTTGCTGCTTTGCATCATGAAGTATTTGTAATGACATATCAGACGTAAGTGCTTGAGCTCCCATTTTCTGAAAGGCCGGTAAGTTATGTAAAGCGGGCAAAAAAGACCTATATTCGGTGCCTAATAAGCTATGGTATTTAGCCAAAATCACTATATCTACCAAACCAAAGTCAGTACCACTCTGATAAAACCAGTTATCAATTAAGTAGGGAATTTTTACTACCGTTTCGGGAAAATCCCATTGAGCTAATACCATCTGCCCTATATAGGCTTGGGATAGGCGTAAACACGCCTCTAAATTCTCGAAAGATAGGTTTTCCTGCTGATCAGCTAACTTAACAATAGGTAAAATACCAATATTATGCGTCAGGCCTGCTAATAAAGCCTCTTCAGGGTCTGCTTTATTGGTAAGTAACGCCAGTGTATAACACAAACTAGAGACTTTGACGCTTTGCTGCCATGCCTGGTGCATTTTTTTAGTTAAAAGCTTATTTTTACTGGTAAATAATGCCTGCATGCTAAGTCTTGTCACTAAATTACGCGTAGCATTCAATCCCAAGCGATTTAAAGCTGCATGACAACTTACATAAGAATTCACACCACGATACAAAGGGCTGTTTGCTACCTGAATTAATCTGGCTGCAATTTTGGGATCTAAATTAACTATTTTTACCGCCTCGGCAATACCGATATCTTTGTGCATTGCCATACGCAAACGCAGCGCCACATCGGGCAAACTAGGCACCTCAATACTACCCTCCTGCATACGGCTTAATAATTTTTGGCCAAAGGTTTTTTTTTGTAATGGCCCTGCTATAGCCAACTGATCAATATTAGTTTTTACTTGACGACTAGAACTATCCAACAATAAATCTTGGGCTAAATAAATAACTTTTACCTTAGTTTTCGCTATCGCCGTAAACAGGTTTAAGTCGCTACTGGATAAGGGATATAAAGCTTTAAAAGTATGCGCGACTACTTCGTAATGAACTCCTATTGCATTCTCACACAACACCTCTCCTTCGATAATATAGACAAGATAATCTAAAGGATCACCCTCTCTATAGATAATCTGCCCAGGCTCAAAATCTTCACCCAACACCTTAATCTGCTTTAGTTCAGATTCGGATAATAATCGAATAGGATGTAATTTTTGTAACAATGGCCAGGCTATAGTTAATTGCTTTACTGCTATTTTTCTTGTTGCTCTAGGATTCTGAACGACCGATTTGTTGTTGTTTTCACGCGACTTACTCTTGATATTCTTAACAAACAATTGCTTCCAAAACATATTTTTCTCCATCGCCTAGAAGCGCACAATCCGTTAATGCTTAGTTGATTATATTTAGTGTGAAAAAGCTCTTAAGGCGTTATTTATTTTATCTTTCGCGTGGTGCAAAATCGCCAAAGAATGCTCTGGTGAGAGCGTCGCGTCACTCAGCTTACTGGCTGCTGGAATAGAGGAAATAGTGGGATAGACTTTGTTATTTTTTTGGCCAATTTTACTATGTAATTGAGCCAATACTACAATATCTAACACGGTTAACTGATCTGATTTGTATTGATACCAATCATTAGAGTATAGCGGAATATCAACTAATTCTTCTGGGAAATCCCAGCGCTCCAATACTCGCCGACCAGCTACGCCACGTACAAAACCCATAGCCTCTTTTAATTCATCTTCGGTATAAAAATTTGCGGGCAAATTATCAGCAAAACTTAATAAGGGAATAATACCTATATCGACTACTAAGCCAGCTAATAATGCCTCTTCTGGATCAACCCTGCCGGTTTCTTTAGCTAAGACATAACTAATGCTGGAAATATAAATACTGCGTTTCCACAAAGCCTCCATATATTTTTTTAACACTGGATTTTTGCTGTTAAAAATCTGTTTCAAACACAAGGTACTGACTAAACTACGCGTGCCAATTAAACCAATTCGATTAACCGCCTCCAAACACGATTTAGCGGGTTGCAGAGTAATATATAAGGGACAATTAGCCACTTGAATCAACTTACCTGAAACAACAGGATCTAGTTGAATAATTCTCACCGCCTCATGCACACCAATCTCTTGCTGCATTGCTTTACGTAATTGTAGCGCCGTATCAGGCATAGCCGGAATAACGACTTCATCGTTGGAGAAGTTTTGTACAAATAATTGCAATAAGCGATTATTTTCGTATTTAGGCGGTAACTCTAATTGTTGTGCCTGCTTATCCTCTTGATTCATTTGCATGATTTTCTGCGATACCGCCAAAATACTGGAATCAGTTTTAGCGACTGCGGTGGTCGTATGCACACCCTCTGCAAATAAGGGGAAACGGGACTTTGGCGAAGTATTATCAATACTATAACTCTGGCTTTTTTGATCTGTCAGCTCAACCTCGCCGCGCAATAAAAAATAAACACAATCGGCAGGCGTTCCAGCGGCAAACAGCGTTGCTCCTTTAGAGAAAATTCTAGCCTTATGTTCACAAACAAAGGCCTCTAAAAATTCCGTTTTTAATTGTCTGATAGGAATGAGTTTTTTTAAGTCGTCTACAGAAATAGCCTCGCCCCAGTCCATATCGACTTCTACCGTGGTTGCACCAGTTTTCTTTGACTTAAAAAAATCAGATATTAAGGCCATTTTTTCCTCTTTGACTCTAATTCATATATAACTAAGTATAGCGTAAAAATCGCGCAAAAAAACCACCACCTCTTTTTATAGTAAGCCGCAGCATACAGCTTTGTTATACAATTATAATAAATTGACAGTCTTATAGATTAACACTCACAACCGCTCAATAGCAGATAGCCAAAATGGATATTTATAAATTTAAATCAGCACCCGCACCTAGCAACTTTCAACTACCCTTTGAATTAACAGGTAAAGCTTTTGATAATTGGCTGTTGTCATTAGAAAATAGCTGCGCCAGTGAAAAAGCACATCAAGTACTCCTCGCCCTACAAAGCATCAACACAACCAGCCAACTAGCTAGTGAAAAAAAGGCTCTGCTTTTAATTGATATTTACCAAGCAATGCCGCCTTTTTTAGAACCACTAAAAAACAGCGTTTTAAATAGTTCCCTTCCACTAACACCTGAAGAACAAAGTCATGTTGACTATATTGTCTGGATTTATGCAGAATTAGCCAATAGTTTTGCCCGCTGTATCAATAAAAAAAGCAATGCTGCTAACGCTCAAAGCTTTTTTTACGGTTTACAATCACTTATAGCTGCCTATCTGCATATATCTGCTGTGTATGATGCCCCTTATGCTAACTTCTGGAAACAAAGTTACTTACTCTATGGCTTAGCCAGTAACTTAGAGATACAGGACCTAACAATTGATGAGTACAACGGACAGAGCAATACCATTAGCAAAGCATTCAAACAGCTTATTGCCCTTTATCATTGCGATTTACACCAATTTCGGCCGCGCGCGATATTTAGTCTTGCTACTTGCATAGAAAAATATACCTCATTGATGCTGCTAGAAAAAAAGTTTACCGCGAACAACCCAATGCAGTATTCAGGTCTAGACTTAAATACAGATACACCACCGAGTCATTTACCCCGTCTGAAAAAAACCGAAAAAAGTGCCTTACGCTTTTTTTCCGCCTTTAGCGCAGCCATTGAAATAAATAAAAACGCCTCAAATGAGGCTCAAGGGAGCGGTATTCTTAAATTGATTAACCGCGAGCTCATTCAGCAAGCATGCAGATCACTAAGCCTACAGCAAAAAAGACAATTTACTCGCATCGTGGAACAAAAAAAGCAATATGGCATTATGAGCTTAGCCAGTATCATACAGTCATTACGCAATAACAGCTCACTAAAGATTGCCTCTGACAAAAAGCAAATAGACCAGCTTGATCCAAGGGTTGCTGGCGGCTGGGCAGTTCCTAACTTAGAATTAGTCAGCGAAGGTTACGAATCCCTAGCGGCGATGAAATACATGCTAGATAACGCTACGAATTTTAAAAATAGCAATATATCTCAAGCCAAACAGCTATTTGGTGCTAATCGCAAAAAATTCACCGATGCTACTATTTGGGATAATGCCGAACCAACAAATGCAAGCATTCAAGAATCACTATTTCATATCCCTGACAGTAGCATCAAAGGCTATAAAATAATCTTTAATACGGACAATAATAGTTCAAAAGTCCAAGTTGGCGACATTATAGGGATAAAACATAATGATGCTATTGAAGTCGGCATTATCCGCAGAATAACACAGCTCACTGGGCATGAAATAGAGCTAGGTATTAAGTTACTTGCCTTAGCATCTGAACTTGCTTATATTTCACTGCCTGATCATGACGCTATTTATACTTGGGCTTTGTTTTTGCCGGGCATAAAAGCACTTACCTCAAACGATAGTGTCGTTTTTAATGACCACAGATTTCAGGCGGGTGAATTTATTACTCTGCACCGCGCAGATCTAAAACCACAAACCTGCCGTTTACACAATTTATTACATCTCAGCTCAGCGGCAGTGCATATTGAAATTTCTAACACGCCCATCTTAGATTGAGATGAGCGTAGATAATAATGAGCACATGACCTCATCAAACTTGTGATAAGCGCCCTATAAGATTTTCTTCACCAAGTAAGCCAGCACATCTAACAAATCTGATTCTAGACCTATTTTTTCCTTAGGCCTAGAAGATGGCCAGAAATCGCTCTCTCTACTGGAATCGACTCGCCTTACTGGGAGCTTTTTGCGCTGTCCTCGCTCATGCAATAATTGCCCGCCCATTTTCTTCCATTCCATCAAATGGGTCACCTCACCACTGTCCAGCCATAATCCATGCGCGCGACAGCTATCAACAATCACACCACTTTTCTGGGCAAAATTAGTTCTATGCATAAACTCCCGACATACAGGGCATTTGATATATTTTACCGGCTGATTCTTCCGGTAACGGTCGATATTAATATTATCCAGATGCGCTAAATTAATAGCATGTACCTCATTAACCGCATAATTCAATAAAGTTTCCAACTCCCCCAAATCAAAAAACAAACCAAAGCAATCGGTGCAGCGATCAAGAAACAAAGCATCATCCAACTGTAGCTGTATGGTTTGCAAAGCGTGATCACAATGTGGACAGATTCTATCTGACACCTGTTTATGCACGGAGAAATCATGCTTTGCCTGCAAATCGACATCATTACGCACAGCGCAATATTGACAGCGATTAGTATTGGCCAATAATGGCGCGGAACAACTTTTACACCTGACCATTATAGACTATCCAAGATCTCTTTTTTCTTAGCACTATATTCTTGCTCAGAAATAAGCTCTGCCTGAAACATCTTCTTAATTTGCGCTAATTTTTGCATAGGATCTAAAGCAACATTACCAGCCAACTGCTCAGGTGCGCCAAAACCAGCACTCATTGTATTTGCTATGCTCTGCCCCATGCCCATACCTGCGCCTAGCCCCATCCCTAAACCAGCACCACCGCCCTCATTACGCGCTGCTTCGCGCAGCGCTTCTAATTGTTGCAGATGTGCATAATCCAAACCCACTGCGGCAGCGGCTTGTGCTTCGGCACTTAAATCGGCAATGCGGTTAATGCGTTTTAAGGTCTCTTCATCAAAATTCGCGCCTTCGATACGAAAGTCAGTAATCTCAAAACCCAGCTTGCGAAATTCTTGCTGCAATTTAGCATCCATGCCCAAGGCAATTTCTTCGCGTTTAGCGTCAATTTCAGCATACGAATAGCGACTTTCCGCTAAAAAATCGCTCAAAGGATGAACCAATCGATTAGACATGACGCGGCGAAAATCTTCAATATGAAAGTCATTTTCACTACCCACCACATTGACAAAAAAACCTTCTGGGTCAGAAATCCGGTAACTATAATTGCCATAGGCACGCAAACTAACGGGGAATTTGTATTTGGGGTCATCGTACTTAATCGGTGAATGGGTACCCCATTTCTGATTTAAAATTTTAGTCTGCTTATAAAAATAAATATGCGCTTTATGCTCACTGTCAAAAAACTGCATAAACTTTTTGACCGTTGTCCAAAAAGGAATATTATCGGTTTCTAAATTAATCAGGCATTGCTTATTAATCACTGCTTGTACACGGCCTTGATAAACAAAAATACACCCCTGCCCAGGACCGACAATTAATTTTGAAGCATTCTTGAGTTCCTCGCCATTACCACGCCATTGCTGAAATAAAAC
>JACUUF010000100.1 GCA_014859465.1 Methyloprofundus sp. | reverse complement strand
AATGCGCATGAACACCCGGAGCGCCGTCATCACGGCAGGGGTTCTGCTGGCCCTGCTGGGCGCCGCGGAAGCGGCCAAAACAAAATTATTTGTTCGCGCATCAATCAACGCTGTATTCATGATGCTGTATCCGGTTGCAGCAACACCGGCTAAGTTTCCTTGTGCATACAACTGAATCACATAATTTATGATGCCCAGCGTTGGCTCCCACAAAGCCAACCATAAGAGAATCGCACCATAATTTTTGGCCACCTTTAAGCCACCCGGCAACATCATCATGACAAACATAATCGGGGTTAATCCAATAATGAAAGCCTGTAACACTGAATAGGCATAACCGGCTAAGTCCTGAAACAAGATCGCCGACATCGCCCATGAAGACCTTTGCGATTGTTCAGCTGATGCAACAGCAAACCCCATGTTGGAAGCCTCAGTTCCCACTTGTGCAGATAGCGCCATAATGGATGGCCGCATGGTGTTAATAGCTGCTGCCTGCTCAAGAGATCTAGCTGAATCATAAGATGTGGTATTAAACACATATTTCTGGGCGGCGTTAAGGGTGTTAACTAGCCAAGTATCGCCTCCCGTTAACCCTGCCTGTTGTTTAAACCACTCGGTTGAGGCGGTGTTTAAGTATTTCTGAATATATTCGTATGACCCTTTTGCGCTAACACCAGGGTAAGAGGAAGATACAATTGTTTCGCCACTTGCGCCAACGGGTAGCCCCGCCTCTTTACACGGCGCAACAACACCCGTTGGCCGGTTGCCACTGTAGACCACGGTAAAAATAGAAGGGTTAACATTCGAAAACACACCGCCATTACCCCAAAGGTTATCTGATACCAGTATTTGACTGGAAGATACCCATCCGCCCGCAATACTTGGCACCACGCAATCCTGCATAAATCGGTTTACACTTGCTCTTAAATAGGGCGATTGAACTTCAACTTTTGTTGAGGCTGAAATTAAAGAGTTTGTTAAGTTAAATGCTCCGCCGGTAGATAACGAAAGTCCGTTTGGCGTAGTGAAATGTTTCTCGATTAATGCGGTAATATTGTGCCCAAGCGTTGTAACTACAGCGGCAGGAACCGCTACAACCGCTGGCACATTTTGAACCATCTCACCGTTACCAAACACAGGATCCCAAACATAAACATTGGATTTTTCTTTTATTCCCACCGTCCCCATAAGAGCAACGCCTAAAATAACCGCACCTACCCGCCGTCCATCCATTCCTCCTTGTATGGACATGGTTGACATAATAAGAACACTTACAACGCCAACGAAGGCTACCAGCGTCAAAAAAAATGACTCATTCATCATGCCTGAGGCTGCGAGTAAAATCCCGGCTAACACACTGGCATTACCAAAAGCATAAACCGTCCATGCGTCATTGGGGCCCATTGGATTAATGTCGGCTACCGCTAGGCCTGGTAAAGCCAAAAAGAAAAAGAGGCTAATTTTGATGAGTAACTTCAATTCTATCTCCTCCCTTAGTAACCGGCAGGCCGTGAATTACCAACGCCGCGTGCAACCATTTCACCAAAGGCCATGCTTCCTACAATTCCCGAGTGACTGGCTTCACGCACGATGGCTTGGTGAATCAGATTTAGAGTTGACATTAACTCATCCTGCCATTGATAAGCAGCCACCAATCTTGACTGTTCGCGCTTCTGAGCCTCCATTAAGGTGTTAATCATTTCACGCACTGTCTGTTTTGCAACATGGAACTCAGCCTGTGCAACGCCCTTATTGTCAAGGTTTTGTGGCGTACCGATCCAGGCATTTAAAACACCTTCAGCAATAAGAATTGCGATTAAGTTTGAATATTCAGCGATCAATTTCAGGCTTATGTCCGGGTAAACGGCTGCAATATTGAGCATTCTGTAAACCGGTAGCGGTGACATCTGAATAAGAGCAACCTCATCAGCAGATAATGGTTGTCCTAACCGCACTTTTTTAGCAGCGCTGGTAAGCTTTGCCTCAACATCGGCAAGCAGTCCGTGACGAGAGATTAGAGGATTCCTTCCATTCAGGTCTTTGACTTTTACATGAACCGGGTTTTGGCACATTAGGAACGTACCTTCCGTTGTAGCAGGAGTGTTAGCTGGTGTTGCGTTACCATTGGCTTCATTACAGAGAACAAATACCTCATTCTCAACACCTTGCGAAAGCCGATAAATCGCCTCTAGCTCAAAGTTTTCCGGTCTTGAAAATGAGCTTGGCTCATATCCAACCAATAATAAATCGATTAGCTTGGAAGCTTGCCCACTCCAACCTGCATAGCTACTTGTTTGAGGCTCATAGTTTTCAATTGCAAAGCCTTTTCTGGTTTTTGTATAACCATTAGTTGTGAGGAATAATTCTTTTACGGCTGTAGAGCTGATTCCCATGTCAGTCAGCACCATCCATGTTTTATTTCCAACAAGGTCTGCGTACTTGGCTGCACTGCTGTTTTTATCAGGCCGTCCATTCATCCAGTCTGTTAGTTTGTTAACACTCTGTTTAAAGTTCTCACAGCCTGAGGACATGGCTTTAAAAAAATCGGTAGAGCCGCTTGATTGTGAATATTCATTTGAACACATTGATTTGGCGGTTCGCTGTTGCGAGTTACCATCTATACCAAGCTTATCCATACCGGCTTGCACTAAGTTTTGTGCCGCATTGCAGCTATCAATAGACATGGAGTTAGCCATTTGCGCCAAATCTTGCATGGTGGCGAGTACGTCTGCGCAGATAGGGCAAAACAGACGAATCCCCTGCTGAACCACAAAGCCCGTCGAATTAGCCATAATATTTTTAATCAATTGCTCAATTTGAGAGCCATCTATGTAGCTAAAAGAGCCAAACGTAAAATCAATACCGGAGCACCCGGCGGAATAGGATGGCGGCGTAACTGAAATTAGTTGCACGTTGCTGGTGGCAAATCTAACCCTCGCACCACCGCCAGTATGAACATTACGCGCTCCTGCTGAGAATGAACCCGCGCTGTAAGTTTGCACGGAAGCGCCTAAGAGGTTCTGAAATGCATCATTCGCTGATTGATTGGTAGCAACCGATGAGGCGTGGGTCGTTGACGCGCCCAGTGCCAAAGCCATGCTTAAAACCAAAACAATATTTTTACGCTTTGCCATCTTCCCTATTTCCTTTTAAGTCTTTAAGGAAATAGTGTTTCTTGATTAAAAAGATGAGAAGCAGCGCTATCAGTACCGGCGCAATCAATAGCCACCCGCTTAAGGAGCTGTCTTGCACAACTGTTTGCTGATTGTTTAGTGATGGAATAGGGAGTTCAACCTGTGCCTGAAGCGTTTCCTCAGGCTTGGCTTCCGTTAAGGCCTCACTCTCCTGCAACGCCTTAACTTGCTCAAAAGATCTGATTGGCTGTGGTATCGACACGTTTTTACCTCATGGTCTTAAGCAGCATTGTGTACCGTTCCAAAGCAAGTAAGAGCTCTCTTCCTTGGTTTGGAAGTTCATTGGCGGGAAATACCCCCAACGAATTTCTGGCTGTCCAATATAAATCGGTGTACCTACATGAGGAACGGGATCAATAGGGTTTATACGAAATTGTGTTTTAACCATAATTGGATTAAAAAATGCATAGCATTGAGCGGCTGGGGTGAGTGTCGTTTTCAACAAACCTATTCGCGCACTACGTGCTAAGTATTTAGCTAAAGTTAAACCATTAGATTGTTGTTGTGACGATGTTGAGTTTGGGTTGCCTGACATTGGATACATGTGCCCCCACGCTCCTGCGCACCAAAAAAGCGCATCGATAGGGTAGTAAACTAATGCACTTGCTGCATCAATTGCACATGCTGCATGAGCTATCGGATTGCTAAAAAGAATCGACTCCGGCGAGAAAATATTGCTCCAGCTATCATCCTGCCATATTGGATCAATTTCAGTGATGTATCCCACCGCAAATCCGTTTGAGCTTGCCATGCAAACGCTACTAAACATTTGCAGCATTGCAAACAAGGGGTATTGATACCAGTGAACTTGCTTTCTGTCGCCCTGTCCGCTGGTCGTGTCGGTTGCCCCCTTTCCGGCACCAGACATTTGTTCGTAACCCCCCAATACCTTTACCCCACCCAGACTGTGAAAGCACCCAGGTTTTGCGGTGACTTCTGCAACATACGAGGGTTCATGGTAAGTCATGCCAATACCCGTAATTGGGATACCGGTTGTAATTGATGGGCAAATACAAATTGGCGGTTGTTTAAGTGTAGGCGGGTTTAACCCTCCTCCAACCGGAACCCCAGCTACGGTGATAGGGAATAAATTATTCCAGTTCGTATCGGTAATTGGATTATAAAAGCGTCCGGTACAAACCGATGCGCTTGACACCGCTGAGTAGAGAAAACTACCAAGCACCAAAAAAATTGATATCCCCTTAGTCCATTTCATTCCAGAATCTCTCTAAATTAGTTAATGACAGGTTTTCGATCTCAGCAATCGCAATCCTGTTACCCAGTGTTCCTACAAGTGATGGATAGGATCGGACGTTTAGCTTCTCTATAATCCAGGTGTAGGCATAAAAAATGGGTCTGTTTACCTCTTCTGCGAGACCCGCCAAATTGCCGCCCACGGCAACCAAGTAAACCCCTGTTGGGTGTTTTGATACTAAATGAAGGGCCGCTTTTTTTTGCTCATCGTTAGATGGGTCGAAAAAAAACATTTTTGTTGTTGGCTTGGTGTAATCAAGTGGATTAACCTGCTGCCCCTTTCTTCCTACATAGACTAATCGCCCATCCGTTGTGGGAGCGGTTATGTCATCTTGCAATGTGATTGTGGGATCAACGAGTCTGAGTTGGTCTTTGTTGGCTGGATGGAGATTCACATAAGGTAGGTTTTCAAACTGTTCTCTGGCTTTTTTGGCCATGTTTCGATTGATGTCGTCCCAATTAACGCGCCCCATCTCAACTGCAATAGTTGCAAAAAGGCTGGGTTCTGCAATTGGAAAGGTTGTCCCGACAACGCCAAGGTCATGAGCGTAAGAGACCGAGGATCCAAGACAACAGGCCAGCACCACGCTTCTTAACGCTCGCATGACGCTTCCTTAATAATGACGGCACGACCAACATCCTCATTAACGCCACCGGCTTTGGCAAACACCCTCACTCCGGTTGATCTTAATGCTTCTGCAACATTGATTGAACGTATTGCCGAAAGCATTATGTTGTAATTAGTCTCGCCCTCAGGTGAAGCATATCCGGTGGCTTCATAACAAATTTTTGGGTTGAGTTGCGGAACCGGCTCATAGGGTTGTTGAGTGTTATATTCAAACCGGACAATCCATTTTTGAGGCGACTCAGATTTAATTAGCTTAAAGGTCTCATGCTCAACCAATCTTTCAGATCTAATGGTTTGATGTTCCGCCACAGTGACGGTATTGACTTCGGTTGCCGGTATATCAACAGGTATAACAAACATTTTAAAAAAACCTCTGTAAGTAAGTTTGCAAGGGTGCAACGGTTGATCGTGCTGTGCCAGTCCATCTCCACTCCCTTATCATTTCCCCGTTACGCTCTCCGATAAACATAGGCACATAAACCCCATCTCTTCGATTGAAGGAGTCAACTGCATCTTCGAAGGCTAATCGAGACCCATAAATCTCATAGTGATTTTTTAACAATTCGTAATCGAGCCTCATGCCTTGAAGCATGGCCCACTGGTAAACTGAGTCGAAACTATCCAGTGCAGCTCTGTCAGCCATTCCATTGAAAAGCGTAAGAATCAACCGTTCTTTTTCACCGGTTTTGAGCATGCGCTGTGCGGCATAGAAAAATCTAACAATTGGTTCAGGGTTGATGCCATCACCGGAAACCCTTGCAGGCAAGATAGGTCTAAAAACAAACACTAGGTTGCGCTCTGCTAAGGCGCTCAAGTTTGGATAAATCATTTCGTAAGCTTCCTTACAGTGGCCACAACCAAAGTCTGCATACATGTACAAAGTATCCATCAGTCTTGACTCCGCAATAACAGGTGACGCCGCCAGTGCTGTGACAGAGGCTAGTGAGTTTTTAATTAATTCTCGGCGCGTGATTGTTCTAATTGCCATCTTTCATAATCCTTTTTGTAAAACATATTCCATAGTGCATGGCGGCATGTGTAGTCGGTTTTATCAACCGCACCCTGAAAACCATCCGCCCACTCTTGCTGGAAAACTTCTAACAAGCTCACACCAAAGCCCCCCGCCCATTGTGTTGGCTTACAGGCGCGTTCAAGTCGTTCGTCATGGGTAGTAGGAACCATGATCCAAAAAGCAAAAATCATCATCCCAACTGTCCAAAAGAAACCAGATAGAATTTTGAACATCTAAACCTCCTCATATTGTTTTGTCTGTGAGCGCTTTGGTAACAACCCTCCACCAATAGAAGCTATTACTGCGGCCTTAGTTACCGACAGCCCAACTTTCTGGGTATATCGTTCCTCAAGCTTTTTGTTTGTTAATGGAAAAGTGGGCACCCAAAAAGCAGTCATTAACCAATTCACCCATCCTCTATGGAGAAAAATTTGAATCTCAAAATCAATGCCGGGCTTGGTTTCACAAAGCGTACTTGTACATACAAGGGTGCATCCCTTGGCAATTCGATTTGAGATCACATCTCTAACAACCGTTCTTGTTACCGCACCCAAAACTAGCTTTTCGACCGGTTTATCCATCTGAGACAACCTATCTATTAACTGATTGCGCATTGAATTCGTTCCAAAATCCAATCCAAACCGCATTACATAAGTTGGCTTCTTCATTTGGCGCTACCTTGAGCAGCGCTCGTTTCATTCGTGTACTTGCTGGACATCAAACCTGGCTGCCAATCCTCGGCAATTTTTAAGATAGCCTCTCGAATATGTCTTTCTGCCTCATTGTGATATTCGTTTAGATAGATCATTGAAGACCATCTTGGTGGCTTGCCCTTCTCCCACTTACCACTGAAAAGCTGAATATCAACCGAATTGACATGTGGTGAATACTGAATGAAAACATCTGTGCCGCCAGCTTGCGCCTTAAATGCCAATCTGAATAACAATGCAAGAAGCTCATCAAGCTCATCTGTTTGCCACATATCAATGGCATATACGAGGCCTGGATCAACAATGAAAGGTTTCAGATCAAAATAACTAGGTTCGAGAAAGATGTGTCCAAAGCCGCTTTTGCTGTACCAGTTTTTGACATCAGGACTCATGCGCAACATTTCATCGGTGTACCAAACAGGGCTTAAATCTTTTTCATCTTTAGCAGGTTCATACATCTCTTCACTTTGAAGTGGCCACATATCATCTGGAATATTGGCTATGAAAAAGTCTCTCGCGCTTAATACGTTGCCAATGTCTGCCTCCGACCTTAACCACAATCCATATCTGTTACCCATGCTCAAATCCTTATTGGTTGGTAATATTCAGATGAAATAGTGAGAACCTCAGAAAAATCCGATATATGCTTTATTGATATGAACGCTTTTTAGACGCTTTCGTTGCTAAGCTTGGTTGTTGCAACAAGCCAAGCCCGGTTGACTGTTGCAACTATGTTGAATCAAGCTAAAGAAAAGCAAAACACGGCTTGTGAGACCTGCTCGCTTCTTTAGGGTTGGAACTGATTCTTATTAAAGATGTCGGGAATGGGTGGTGTTTCGTTGGAAGTAGCCAATATTTTGGCAACTAGGTTTGTACAAAAAATTAGCTAAAGTTTTTGATTTTTTTTGCTAAAATCCCGTGTAATTGAATCAAGTCTTTTTTAAATTTGAGCAGGGTTTGAGCCTCACTAATTAGCTGCCAAACTTGCGGATAATTAGCTTCATATTTGCCCGAACGTCTTATTGCTTTCAGTGGATATTTGATCGTATAGCCAAGATAAAGTGAGTTTTGATCATGTCGCTTAACACGCTTCCAAACCTCCCATTTTGCATGTGGGCATCCATAGCAAGACTTGCCACAGTTTTGGAGCCTAAGCAGCACTGTTCCGTTGTCTTTTGGTTGTAATTCTCGTAATAGTTTTTCGATTTCATAAAGCCGTTCATTTACTGCTTTTATTGCAATATCACCATCAGCGAATTTGATTTCCATAGTCCTTACCTCATGCGTTTATTATTCAGGTTTCCCATTGAATAGTGTTGAGTTCCGTAAACCCCGTCAACCCCACCATGCGCCATCCGCCAACCCCGCCAACCCTCTCTTCAATTGCGCGAACTTTCACCAACCCCGTAAACCTCCAACAACTATGCCGTAAACCTCCAACAACTATGCCGTAAACGCCTCATCACTTCGCACGAAATGCCCCCGCTCCCACGGATAGAATGCGTCGTCTTCATCGAACACAGCAACGGATTTACCCAGAAAAACTGTCTGAGTGATCGTTTTGAATAAACAGTTCATTAACCCCGTAAACCTCAAACCGGCTCGGCCTCTTGTTAATTATTTCGCATACACGGCCTCGCCGCATTCGTGCAAAACGCTGACGGTCTTTGATGTGGTTTTCTCGTTTCATTTCACCTCACCAGGCCTGAGGCTAACACTCCGCTAACTTCGTAAACCTTTCTGTCGCAATACTTCAACCAAACCGGATTCATCATGAAATACTACATACTTGGACTTGTTGGTTTCGCCTTTACATCCCTATAATTTTCGTTAACCCCGTGGTCGAAAACGGTCTCATTAACCCCGTGAACCTCGCGCCCTTTTTCCCTTAAAACACCTGCCGATCCATTTAGCTTCACTGATCTGTTTATTGCCAATTTTGTTTCGTTCTTTTACAGGTAAAGCGACATAGTTGGCACTTACCGTAAACCTCGTTAATCTCGGTTCCGTCAAAACTCTGTTTAATTCGTTAATCGATCCCTTTCAGTCCGTTTTGCGTTGACACAGCGTAAACCTCGTTAACCTCGGGGCCAATTCCTACTCTGTTCAATTGTCCTATTCTGCTCTTTCAGGCACACATGAAACCCTTTTGTCGGACATGCATAGCGATTAAGTATTCATGTGTTTCGTTTTAGATAAAGCCGTTACTTGTTTCCTTATAGCTATAGTATTCAGAACAGATTCACTTCAAGTAATTTGACCTGGTTATAGTCGTCAAATACGGTCGCGTAATAGCATCAGTTATATGCTTTATGGTTTTATTTGTTATTAGGCATTGTGGGGTTTGGATTGGACTTTTCCTTTTGAATACTGTGTGCTTGGCTACTGCCGCAAACTTCGTTTTGTAATGGGTGTTTGCTTGCTCTAAGTAGTGGTTAAATCTTTCGCCTTCGGTTTGTTTGAGTGTCACTCATGTTCAATTTTCATGGCTATCCGCTCTTTATTCCTGTGAACGAAACAGGAGGTTTGTATGTCAAATATGGTCATGATTAGCGGTGAAATAAATGAAGGTTCTTATGGTGATGGTTACTGCTCACTGATTGATGAAGATTCGGTTGCGTCTTACCAAATTGATGTTGAGTTGAAGTCACTGTTGGCACTACTAGAAAAAATTAAAACCTGTGCGAAAGATTTTGGTCGCACCTTTTTAGTTTCCGTATCTGATTTAGTTGAGGTTACGTTCCTTGATGAAGAAGGTAATGCGGTAGAGCCGGAGTATCAGCGTGAAGCTTATATTCATCTTAGTTCAGATGGATATTGTGAAGTCTTCTTTGAAAGCAAGCACTCAATTGAAGACTTTTGGCGTTTGAATTTTGGTGTTACAGGATTAGAAAAGGAGTAATGTCATGTCGTATTTAGAAGATCGTTTTATGTCTGCGGCGACTCAATTTGTGAGTTCAGAAAAAGCGAACCGATTGATGGCTATATTCAAAGAACGCGCTATTGGCCATTTTTTCTCCTGCACACCCACTAATGATTTTACACCGGAGGAATTTGATGCGTTCATGGCATCGGATCGTAATAAACTGTCTATAGATGGGTATCGGTTTGTCGAGGCTTACGAAAATGAAATCGTCGCCACGATGCAAGAAAAAATGCTGGCTCACTACGATGTCCAGATGAAAGCCGCTTTGTCTTTACTTGAAACATTTTAAGTGAGGTTGTTATGCGTTATGCAGAAGATGTACTAGCTGAGTTGAGTGGTCTAAAACGCGTTGTATTTATTCAGGACTGGAAAAACCTTTCTGAGACAGCCAGCGTTAAAGAAGGCGCGATTGGCTACATTACCGCCGAAAGTGGCGGCATCATTGATGTAGTCTTCCGTGAAAAAGATAAAGACCTTGTAAAACCCAATACCGTGGGCACATTGATGTGTTGCGGCGTTCCTGTGTCGGTTATTTCGCGCACTTAAAATCTGCATTGACAGGGACAAGGGGCAATATGCCCCTTTTTTTATTGCCGCAATTCAAATTAAACCACCCGCCCCACTCTATCCCTATGAGCACAACAGGAGGTTTGTATGTCTGAATTGATTAAAGTTTTTATTGAAAGCAGTGCCCATGCTGAACCCATTGCCCTATTTAACAGCGATGAGGCTTATAACGACTGCTTGCCGGGATTAGAGCGCTGGGCAAATGAAGGCGGTCTGATAATCACTGAATCAGTCAATGAGACAGGCCTGGTGTACTTAGTGTTCACATCCCTTTTGTCTGGTGAGCACATCAACAAGGTGATATATGACTTTACTGATCTACAAAGATACCTAGAAAAAACGTTTTTGACTGGGGAAGATCAAGGCATTAAAGACGACTATCACCGCCGATTTGATGATGCGCGGGTTAAGTCTTTGGCGCATGAAGAAAGCTATTGGTTTGAGTTTGATACTGGCGTTTGGGTGACGATTACGGCCACCAATCTATTGTGAGGTGTGTGTTATGAATGCTTTACCGACTAGCACGAAACATGACAAGAAATTACAGCGTTACTATCTTGTCGAAATTGAACTGGATGGTGAAATAAGTTTGAAAAGATGTGATGCCTATAGAACCGAGGATGGCCGTGCAGATCATCAGGCTATTCGGGATTACTTTTCAAAATTAGGCTATCAAGTTGGCAGGATTTTATCTGTTCGTTAGTGTTGTTGGCCTTTGTTAGTTCAAGTTAGCCAAGGCATTGCGCTTTTTCTATAAAGAAGAATCCAAGGAGCTAAGTGTCATGTCCATTTCAGAAATTCAAACCATTCTTATGCAACACGGCTGGGATAAAAAAGCCGCACTTTTCACTGCTTATGCTATTCGAGATGGTGAAACCACTTTGCAAGAAGCGCTTTCTAGGGTTTAATTTTCTCGTTTTTCAGGGAGTTGAAATGGCTACGTGGACACCTGTAAATTCGAGTTTCATTCAAGCGGTTGCGCTTTGCGAACAGTCGCGCATCATTGCATTTCGCGTAAACAATGAGGAGTTGTTTTTTGAAATCTCAAATCCAAGAATCAACGTGGAGTCACTATTTAACTCATTCCTAAGGGCAAAGTCCAAAGGACGGTTTTTCAATCAAGTCTTCCGTATAGGTGGACGACTTTTAAAGTAAGGAGATGTGTATGAAGAAGTTAATGTTAATTGGCCTATTGTTTAGTGCGCTAACTTTAGGCGGCTGCGTCACAACGGGTATGGATCCAGCGCAAAGTCGTTTGAGTGATTATCAAAATGCCTCAGATTCAAAACTAACATCAGGCCTGTATAGCGTTTCAGCGGATGGTAAAGAGTATGGATTAACTCAATCTTTAAAATCTGAGGGTTATCAATTTGTGAGCTTTGACATGGAGCGCTTAGTCATGCGCAAGCCTGTTAAATCAAACCTTATGCCGTTACAGATAGCAAACTTTGCGAACACGTATCAATCTGCTGCCGAAAATGATGCTTTGGCCGTGGAATATATCAATATTGCCAAGTCACGCGGCAATAATGTTGGCGTCTATAGAACAGGGGTTTTGAAGGGGCTGATTGGGGTTTATGGCTTCTCTCACTTGGAAAAAGATAACATGGAGTCACTGGGCATAGCTGAGGTCGTTCTGATGGAACAGACTGTCGATGGCCGTCCCGTCAGTATCTTAATGCGTGACTTGGTTTCAATTCACACAGTAGGCGCAGATGTTTGGCAATATTCCACACTCCTCATGGGTCGCCGTGGCATGGGTGAGTTTGAGAACCGAACCAAGAAAAGTGTGTTTGATGAAAACCTAATTAAACTAATTAAGTAGCACACCCATTACAGCCCCTTTTTGGGGCTTTTTTTTACCTATAAAAACACTAATTTGGGTCTTTATTAAGTTCAAATTAAACCCAATTCCGATCTTTATTCCTGTGAGACAAACAGGAGTAAGTCCATGAAAAAAACAAACCAATCCCTTTTAAATCAAGCGCAATTGTTTGGTGAAGATTACGAATGGTATCCAACAACCAACGAGCAAATTGCGTGCGTGTTCGAAAAGCTTAAGTCGCTGGATATAAAATCCTATTCAATTCTTGATGTTGGCGCGGGTAACGGCAAGGTTTTTGATGTCCTGACCCAGCTAGGAAAAAATGATTCCGACACAGACAAATACAGTCGG
>JACUUF010000099.1 GCA_014859465.1 Methyloprofundus sp. | reverse complement strand
CGACTACAAAGATGGTTTAGTTGTCTACATTCCGGGGTTTGGTGGTGATTTAGGGACTTATTCAAAGGTTTTCTGTGAAAAAGTTTCTCAAAGCCACAAGTTGGCGGCATTGACATTAAATTATTTTTGTATTGGCTCTAGACCCGCTACAGGGGCTAGATTTGAGATTGATAAAGCAGAGAAACCAAAAATTCGACAGGTTTTTCAAGAACTAGGGGGGAGTGGTGAGGCATCCCTTGAAAAGATAAATGACTTGTTGATGAATACCAATAACTTTTTACGATTAAAAGGAACTTTGGAACCTACTAAAAGTGAATATCAAAACTTTGGTGTACTGGCCGCTTTGGATATTATAAATGCCATAAAAGATGCTGTTAAACGCTTTGACTTAAAGATTGATAATGTGATTTTAGTGGGGTCATCTTATGGTGGTTATTTGGCAAACCTTGTAACTAAAATTTATCCAGGCTTAGTGAGGGCTGTATTTGATAATTCATCTTGGGCTCACCCTAACCTCTCTTATATTATTGGGCGAGAGCTTGGCACAGCTGAATTTTCTTACCAGATTTTGCCAAAAATTATTTTAGATCTTAATGTAAAGACACCTTGGACACATCAATTAGGTTTGCCAAATACATTTAGCACCGACCGAAAAGAGATTAGATCATTTACCAGATCTCAATTAGAACAAATGTATGTACAAGGGGGTCAAGATACTTTTTATGTTTTCTATCATGCAGAATCTGATCAGATTGCCGATACAAAGGAAAAGGTTGAGATGGTTAATCAGATGGTCATGCTAGGATTTAAGAATATTATGATGAAAGTTATGGACCATTCAGACGTTGATGGAGTCTTGGTTAAGAATTTAAACCATGGAATGGGGATGTCTATGGTTAAGTTTTTTGAATCTTGTTATTCAATGTTGGAGGAAGTGAATCCTAACTTTCAGTTCAACAGCACACTAGGCAGCAGCCAATACTTGTTAGAAAGTATGCGTTATGATTTTGAGTTATCAACTGATTATGCTTATGGTCGAGTTGAGGTTATTACTTAAATGCATTTCATTTATCTAGCCTGCAAGCAATACAATAGATCAAAAACAAAGATATTTTTATGAGCCAGAAAGTTATAGTTGTTGCTTTACACCCTGATGATGAAACCTTGGGCGCCGGTGGGACATTACTCAAGCATAAAGCCGATGGGTGTGAAGTCCATTGGCTTATATGCACTGAGATGAAGGTAGAAGATGGTTTTGACCCTAAGGTTATTGAGAAGCGAGAGCAAGAGATAAAAAAAGTTTCTGAACTATATGACTTCAACTCGGTGTATAGGTTAGGGTTATCTACTATGATGGTTGATACATATAGTATGAAGTATTTGGTTGCTTTGGTATCAGACGTATTTGGTCAAATTAAGCCCAATATTGTTTACTTACCATTCAAATCTGACGTTCATAGTGACCATAAAGTGATGTTTGAAGCGGTATACAGTTGTACAAAAGTATTCAGGTATCCATTTGTAAAGAAAATACTGATGATGGAAACACCAAGTGAAACGGATTACGCCCTTTCAACGAAAGAAGATTGTTTTGCTCCCAATGTGTTTACAGATATCAGTAGCTATATACAAAAGAAAATGGAAATTATGGCTGTATATGAATCAGAAATTGCAGAGCATCCATTCCCTAGAAGTTTAAAAAATATAAAAGCACTTGCAAGAGTCCGAGGTAGTTCTTCTGGGTGTGAATTTGCAGAAAGTTTTATGCTTTTAAAGGAAATAAACTAGTGAGTGTCTTAATACTAATTCCAGCTAGAAAAGGAAGCAAAAGATTACCAGGAAAAAATTCGAGACCATTTGCCGGGATGCCTTTGATAGCATGGACAATTAAAGCAGCTCTTAGTTCTAATCTAGAAGCTGATGTAGTTGTGTCTACTGATTCTGAAAAAATTGCAGAACTGTCGAAAGAATATGGAGCCCTAATCCCCTTTATAAGGCCAGAAGAATTGGCCGCAGATACCTCACCGGGTATAGATGTTATAAATCATGCATTAGATACCCTAAATAGAAAAGGGAAGGCTTATAAATACATAATTTTATTACAGCCAACATCACCATTGCGGCAATCATGGCATGTAACAGAGGCCTTAAACATGTTGCAGGAAAATAGTATTCGTTCGGTGATAAGCGTTACAAAAGTATCTCATCCAATCGAGTGGACTTTAGAATTATCTCAGAGCAACTCTATGGATAGTTTTATTGATGAGCAGCTTCCACTATTGAAAAACCGGAGTCAGGAGTTGCAGGAACGATACAGGATAAATGGTGCTATATATGCAGCAAGAGTCGATGATCTTATTAAAGAGCAAAGTTTTTATATGTCTTCAGGGGTAATGGCTTATAAGATGGAAAAACAATACTCAGTTGATATTGATGATATTGATGATTTTAAGTATGCAGAAAATCTTATGTTATTGTCATTAAAAGAAGAGATGACTGAGGAGGAATTATGTCCTTAATTTTACCAGAAATACCAAATAAGCCCCGAAAAACCGGCATTACCATGGTTCTTGAAAAAGGCATGGATCCCATTTCATTTAAAAATTTGGTTAGCTACTATCATGATCGCATTGATATCGTAAAGTTTACCTCAGGGATCGCCATAGTAGATCAAGGTGTAAAAGAAAAAATAGAAATTTGCAAAGAGTTTGGGGTAAGTTGTTATTTTGGTGGAACACTTTTTGAAAAGTTTTTCTCTCAAAATAAGTTGAATGAGTATTTGGACTTTGTCCGTTCTTTTGGAGTTGAAATAATTGAAATATCAAACGGCACACTTGATATATCACTTGAGCAAAGAGTTGAAATATTACATAGGTTTAAGAGCGAAGGGTTTCAGGTATATGTAGAAGTCGGATCCAAAGACCTAGAAGAAATATTAGCTCCATCAACTTGGATCAATGAAATGTCACGTTTTCTAACAGAAGGGGCAGACTATCTCATTACTGAGGCTAGAGAGAGTGGAAGAGCTGGATTATTTAGAACGTCTGGTGAAATACGAGATGGTTTATTAAAGGATATTCTGACTCATGTTGACATAAGTAAAGTAATTTTTGAAGCTCCTAACTCAGCATCTCAAGCTTTTTTTATAAATGAAATTGGCCCAGATGTGAACCTGGGCAATGTTTCAGTTGATGAGGTAAACATGCTGAGAGTTCAGCGTCAAGGTTTAAGATTTGAAACATTTAATATCAGTTAGTTGAGTTTATATATGAATAAAACAAAAAAAATTCTTTTCTCTGCAGGAAATGGGCCAAACAGTATTCAGATCATTAAATCTTTTAAAAAACTGGATTTTGAAGTTTTAGTAGCAGATATCGATGAAAAAGCGCCAGGTAAACTTTTTGCTGATAAGTTTTTTCAATTACCCAGATTAGACGATCATGCGATGATGCCTCTTCTTAAAGAGATTATTCAAAAGTATAGAATTGATTTTTTTGTACCTGTGCGTGAAAGTGAATGCTTAATTGCTTCAAGAATTCGTGATGAGTTTAGTGTATTGGGCTGTGTATTGGTGACACCAAATACAAAAACTATTGAAACATCAATTAATAAAGCCTATTTGTATGACTTTTTGGCAGAACAAACAGATATTCCAATGATGGATTATCATGTGGTTAATTCTTTGAATGACTTGAAGAAGGGATTTAAAAAACTAAAACATAAGGAATTATCCATCAAGCCTGCTAGTGGAGCTGGTGGAAGAGGGTTTGCCATAATTAGTGATACACCAATTGATGCAAAAGAGTTTTTTACATCTAAGAGCCAGTTCAGTGTTTTTTCAAAAAATCAGTTAATTGATATGTTTGCCCAGAGTAAAGGTTCTGTTCCTCCTACAATCTTGATGGAGATGTTAAAGGGTGTTCATTATGATGCCACGATGCTTTGTAAGGATGGAGAAGTATTAATTCAGTTCGTGAAAACACGTGAGGAATCGCGTATTGGCACAATTACAAAGGGAGAGGTGGTTGTTAATCAGGAAATTGAAGAAATCAATAAAAAAATAGCACAGGTTTTAAATGCAACAGGTTTGATAGCTACCCAGTTCATTGGTAATAAAATTATTGAAATTAACCCTAGATGGTCTACATCTCTTGTCTGTGCACAAATCGACGAGTATTTGGCCGATTTAAAAGTTTGGTCAGGAGAGGAGTTGGATTTTTCTGGTTTTGATTTTGCTAGTTACTTAGGAACACGTATGGCACGTTTTTGGGATATGCAGGTATATAAAGAAAAAGAAATACCAATTATTAAATGTAGTGTTGAAGGAATAATTGGTTAATGAAAGTCGAGATTAATATTTCTCAAGGTCATAAACCTGTAAAAGATGCAGATGTAAACGTTATTATTGATGTTTTAAGGGCTTTTAGTGTTACTTTTGAAGCTATCAATAATGGTGTTAATAAAATCATATTAACTGGGGATGAAAATGAGGCTTTTTTGATAAAAAAAGAAAACCCAACTGTATTACTTAGTGGTGAGGTGGGAGGCTTAAAAATACCTGGGTTTGATTTCGGTAACTCTCCTGATGAAATAGCAAACAGTGAAGAACTTCCAGGTAAGACATTAGTTCAAAAAACAACTAATGGTGTGACGGTAACTTTATTATGTCTTAATGCTTCTCAAGTTTTTGTTACAGGATTGTCGAACGCTTATACGACAGCGAAGTATATTCGGAAATTAATTGCAGCTTCGCAGTCGGAAACTGTCTTAATTAACCTTGTAGCATCTCACCCAGATGCAGACGAAGATTTGGCATGTGCAGACTATATGAAAGGGTTAATCTTGGGTTCGGTTTTATGTGAGACTGGTTGGAATGAATTAGCTGCTAATAGAGTAATTAGAGCAGAAGCATCTTTAAAATATTTTTCAGATAATACTCAGGAATTTTCAGTTTTAGATATTTTACGTTGTGCACTACCCAAGAAGAGTAATTTTGTGATGCAAGTTTTACATAGTGGTAAAAAAGTAAAAGTAGTCAAACAAGAGGTTGAAGTATGAGAAATTCAATGAATGTATTTCACCTTGCAATACCCTGTAAGGATCTTGATGAAGCATATGAATTTTATGTTAGAGGTTTGGGTTGTAAGCTGGCAAGACGTTACGACGATCGAATTACATTAGATTTTTTTGGGGATCAAGTTGTGTGTCACTTATCACCAGAAAGAGTTGATCAAAAGGCCGAAATGTATCCTCGGCACGCAGGTATTACCTTCTATGAAAAATTAGAGTTTGACAACCTGTTGAAGTTGGCTAAGAACCGTAAGTTAGAGTTTTTTAAAGAACCATTCACACGTTTCGAGGGATCTGCAGAAGAGCATATAACTTTCTTCTTGATAGATCCTTCAAATAATTTACTTGAATTCAAGTACTATAATGATCCGAGGATGATGTATTGAAAAAGGTATTAGCTGTCACAGGTATTCGGTCAGACTACTTTTTTTCTAAGCCCATCTACAGTGCGATAGAAAAAAGTAGCAAGTTAGAGCTTGGTCTGGTCGTTTCTGGTGCACATTTAACCCATTTTCACGGTTACAGTATTAATGACGTTACACAAGATGGTCTGAATGTGATTGCAAAAATAGATAATTTGTTGGCAAGTAATAGTTTATCGTCGCGTCTTAAAAGCGCCTCTATTCAAATGCAGGGTTTAATTCAGGTTATTGAACAATATAAACCTGATTTGCTTTTTGCAGTAGCCGATCGAGAGGAACCAATGGTTACGGCTATGTGCGGAGCCTATCTAAATATACCAGTCGTGCATTATTGTGCTGGTGATAGAAGCATGGGAAACATTGACTCAACTGTGCGCCAAGCCGTTTCTGATCTATCCCACATATTGCTGACTACTTGTGATGACTCTAAGCAACGCTTACTAAAGCGAGGGGAGGAGGCGTGGCGAATTCATAATGTTGGTTTTGCAGGTATAGATAGAATTAAAGAAACCCAGGCTTTATCAAAAGAAGTTGTTGAATCAATGCTTGGATTACCTAGAGGACATTTAGAAGAGAAGCCCTATTTTGTTGTGATACAACACCCTATTTCCTCACAAGTTGAACAGTCTTTTGATCAAATGTTAAAGACTATGAGAGTATTGTCTCAATTTAAGGATGTAACATTTGTAGTTAGTCATCCAAATACAGATGCAGGCAGCGAAGAAATTAGAACTGTGATTTCAGACTATGTTAAAAGTCATGATCATATACATAGCTTTAGCAATATTGATGATGCTGTTTTTATTAACCTATTACGAGGCTCACAAGGTTTAATCGGCAATTCTAGTATGGGGGTTTATGAGGCACCTTATTATGGGTTACCCGTTTTAAATATTGGGAGGCGTCAGATTGGCCGTTATCACTCTAACAATATGAATTATGTAGATAATGATGAAGCTGAGATATACTCGGGCATCAAAGAAATGTTATCAAAAACTAAACCTGAGTATTTCAATCCATTTGGTGATGGGCATACGGCAAGTAAAATTGTAAATATCCTTGAGAACTTAGAAATTAATGAATCGCTCTTGAATAAAAAGCTGGTTTATTAAATTTGTATTTAATTAATTACGGGAATGCGCCATGTCTTTTTTTGAAGAGTTAACTCGTGATAACGTCTTTATTATTGCTGAAGTTGGGGTTAACCATAATGGTGACATGGACTTAGCAAAGAAATTAATTGCGGCCGCAAAAGAAGTGGGGGCTGATGCGGTTAAGTTTCAGGTATTTCAGCCTAGTAAGCTTTGTTCATCTATTCACCGCGCCGAACAACTAGGTTTACTTGAAGAGTTAATGTTAACCAATCAACAGCTAGTCGAACTAAAGGATTTTGCAGAAAGCTTAGGTATTGTTTGGTTTGCAACGCCATTTGATGAAATAAGCCTTGAATTTTTAGTAAGCATTGATTCGAAACTTCTGAAAGTGGGTTCGGGTGAGTTGACACACAGTCCTCTTTTACAAAAAATTTCTGAGTCTAATATCCCAACGATCATATCGTCGGGAGGTTTTACTCTTAAAGATATTTCACGGGCTCTAGATGATTTATCAAGTATTAAAACTATCGATGTGGCAATTCTGCACTGTATTTCTCAATATCCAGCTGAACTAAAAAACTTGAATTTAAAGGCTATGCAGTCTATTCAAAAAGAATTTCCGAACCATATTGTAGGCTTTTCTGACCATTCTAAAGGTTACATTGCTTCGGTTTTGGCAGCTAGTTTGGGTGCTAGAATTATTGAAAAGCATATTACCCTTGATAATAGTATGCCAGGGCCGGATCATCGTGCCTCGTTAGATGTAACTGATTTTGCAGAGTTTGTAAATATGGTGAGATTGGTCGATAAAATGTTAGGCGATGGCGTGAAAAAAAGAGAAGACGGCGAGAATCTGACCGGTAGAAGTATTGTTGCAAGTTGTGATATAGAGGCTGGCAGGATAATAACTCCAGATATGCTTGCATTTAAGAGACCCGGTACTCACCTTCCACCATACCGTCAGTCAGAAGTGTTGGATAGAAAGGCAAACAAAAAAATCTTACGGGATGACTTTATTAATTTGACAGATCTAGATATTTTATGAAGCTCTGGTTATGGCTATGATGTATCAAAATGACTGGAAGAAAGTCGCCATTGAGCCCGACAAGACATTGAGAGAGCTACTGTCCGTGATGGACAAGGCCGCCCTTCAAATCACGTTAGTTGTAAGTGCTGATAGAGTTCTTCTTGGGGTTGTTACCGATGGTGATGTGAGGAGGGCTCTTTTGTCAGGTTTGACATTAGAAGCAATTGTAACTGAAGTTATGAATCCGACACCTATTTCTGGTATGTCTTATGATGGCATATCGGTATGGCAAAAAAAAATACAGAAATTCAAGCTGGCTCACTTACCAATTATTGATGAATCTGGCTATATAACGGGTTTAATTTCGCAGAAAAAACTAAAACCACTATTAAAAAATCCTGTAGTTTTGATGCTGGGTGGAATGGGTACTAGGCTTCGACCACTAACTGAAAACATCCCTAAGCCTATGCTAAAGGTTGGAAATCAGCCTATTCTCGAAACGATAGTACAACACATAGTAGAGCAGGGGTTTACAGAGTTTTACTTCTGTATTAACTATTTGGGGCAACAAATACGCGATTATTTTGGAGATGGTAGCCAGTTTGGCATTCAAATTCATTATATCGAAGAAGAGGATCGAATGGGAACGGCGGGAGCATTGAGCTTGTTGCCGACAAAGCCGCTAGAGTCCTTTATTGTTATGAATGGAGATTTATTAACTAAGGTCGATTTAGGGGCCTTATTACGTTTTCACCAAGAAAATGATGATGTGGTGACGGCTTGTATGCGCGAGTATTCTCAGCAGGTGCCCTATGGTGTAATTGAGACAAATGGTAAAAAAATTACACAGTTAGTTGAAAAGCCTGTGTACAGTTATTTTGTAAACGCCGGTATTTATGCGGTTCACCCAAGTGCTTTGGATAGAATGCCAATTGGTGAGTTTTATGATATGACTACATTGATTGAATCAGTGTTAAGTAATAATCAATCAGTTGGTGGGTTTCCGATCACCGAGTATTGGATGGATATAGGGCAAATGCCTGATTATTCACAAGCGCAAGCTGATTACAAAATTCACTTTGAAAAACGTTCTAAGTCTTCGTTGGATTAGACCGGCTTATAGTATGACCTTTTATTCCCACCAAGTTAATCCAGCACTCTGAGTTTAATTAATAGACATTACCAATTATTGGTCTAATTTATGCTCATCCATCGTAAACACGATAAGAGGCCTGTCACTTTATGTCAAAAATCACACTTTCCGAACCAAAAGTTAATGCCTTTGGTGAGCAATTTTTCACAGAAATAAATCATCATGCATTTCTTAATCAGTCTTCAGAGACCGTATTTAAAAACTACTTTGCTAATTTACTTAATGAAACTGAGCAGTTATTTATTATAGTAGGTACAGATAGTGGCTTACTCTACCAGTTTGTTAAAAACCAGCCTCTTAAACCGCATATCAAGTTTGTTTTTATTGAGTTGTCGGATGTTATCCAAAAATTAAAATTAAGTGTTGTAGATGATGTTAAGGGTGTCCAAGTAGTTGCAGAAGAATTTGATTTTTTAACACTTCATGAACAGTACGAAACTTTTGTATACCGAAAAAAATACAAATTAATCAAAAGCTTAGCTGTGATGGATGCGGAACCGTCAAGTGCTTATGAAAAATTATGGCAGAATGTTGAAGCACGTTTTTCAGCATTTAACCGTGAGGTTTTAGTGAGTCAGCGTAGCTCGCAATTTGAAGATGCACGTTTATATAATGCGGCTGATAACATTTTTCCAGTTAATAGCATAAAAAATCACCTTAAAGGTGCGACGGCTATTGTTCTTGGCGGTGGTCCGACCTTGGATGATGCGATAAACTGGGTTAAAAATAACCAGCAGGACTTAGTAATTTTTGCTGCGGCTAGGGTGGCTCGGCGTTTGGTTACTGAGGGCATTGTTCCTGATTTTTTTGTCTCAGTTGACCCACACGATGTTAGTTTTGACAATTCAAAGGGGATTTTTGCCTTTGAAAAAACGGCTGTATTAATAAATGGCTACCACGTGAACCCAAAGTTACTGAGTCAATGGGCTGGTTTATCCTGTTATATGGGACTTAAATATGGTTGGAAAAATACACGTTACCAAGAGAATATTGAACCAGTTGGGCCAACGGTTATTAATACAGCGGTGCACGTAGCGACCTACTTAGGTTGCTCAAATATAATATTGTCCGGCGTTGATTTTTGTTTTGCCAAGGGCAGGAGTCATGAGTCCAGTAGTGATGAGGCAAAAACGGCATCTCATATAAGCCGTAAAACGCATATTAAAGTTGTTACCAATGCAGGGCATTTTGAATCAACAGGCCCGACACTGGCAAATGCACGAGTAGCCTTAGAACGTCAGGCTAAGTTCTATCAAAAAGAAAACTCCAATACCAAGCTATATTCTAGTGGCTTGGACTCAGCCAAAGTTGAAGGTGTAGAGTATCTGGATACGAGTGCTATTGATTTTTTAAATCCGGTAACAAAGCATAGATTAGCAGATTTAAAGCAGGTCTTGACAATAAGCTCGCAGCAAAGGTTAGATTATGCCAGATTAACCTTGGATGAATTACAACAACAGTCAAAAGCTTTTAAAGTCATCACTCGAGTCGCAGATGAAGGGCTTGATTGGGTACCGAAACTTTATAAACAAAAGGGTGCAGAACCCAAGTTTAAAGTTATGAACAAAGTTCAGAAATTAAGAAAAAAAGTAAATCGTTTGGTGGGTGAGGATGGGGATTTATTGTTAAGTTATCAAGGCGAAAACTTTGCGGATACTTATACTCCAGTCGAACAAGATTTACCGTTGGACTCGGATGTGGTCACAACTCAGTTAAATGGTTTTTTCCAAGGTGTAAAGCAATCAACACAGCAGTTTGAAGCGTTAATATTGAAAGCGATAGAACGAGTTCAGTTGCGTATTGATGAGTTGGAAGGCAAGGTAGCGTTGTCCGAGTTGTTTAAGGCTTGGCAAACCTGGGATGAGTTTGGGCGTGTAAAGCTCTGGTTAAATTGGCATAGTGGAAAAAGTTTGACGCAAGATGAGCAGGCGTTATTGCGACAAGCGCAACAAGCATTTCAGCAGGAAATTGAAAAAACCGATACCAAGCAATTTCAAAACTTAAAGCGTTCAGCTCAGAACTTAGAAACCTTGGTGAGAAAAGCAACCGATGGGTTTAATCAAGCGGATTCATCTCAGTTGGATGCGTTGTTGCAACACGCTGCCCAGTTAGAAGCCGCAGATCAAAAACGTGACTTAGGCTACTTGATTCAAGGCATGCAGGCTGAATTGCAGCAAAATGAACAACAAGCGATTGAGTTTTTTAAACAGATTGAGCAGCCGGATTTAAAGTTGCTGGCCTTAAAGCGTATTTTAAACTTCGCGATGCAAGCACAAAGGTATGAAGAAGCCTTAGCCACACTAGAAAATCTTTGCTTGTTTTCACTAGATTATATGGTTATTTATTCGGACTTGTTAGCCTTATTAGGCAATGAGTCGATGGCGATTGAAGTATTGAAGATGTATTTGTCTAAAAATCCCGACAATATCAGTGCTTATATTAAGTTGGCACAACGTCAAATAAATGTGTCAGCCAATCAAGAGGCACAAGCGAGTTTGCAAAAAGTATTAGCTGTTGATCCAGATAATCAAACTGCTTTGCATTTATTAAAATCCTTGTAAGTTCTCCCCTCCCTTTTAAAAGCGCCTTCCGGCGCTTTTTTTGTTTCTAAATAGACAATTAAACTAAATTTTCCCTCAAGTAATTGGTGTTAAGCCGTTAAATAAATTGAAGGCTGAAGATACAGCCTCAAGACAAAATATAAAGATAAAAATTATCTAACACACACAAGAAGGAAAATAGTCATGGCAATGGTTATTAATACGAATATGGCGGCTATGAATGCTGCAAGAATCCTGGATGGTACGTCAAAGGATCAGTCAAACACCATGGAGCGTTTAACCTCCGGTTTGAGAATTAATAGAGCCGCAGATGATGCGGCTGGTATGGCTGTGGCCATCGGGATGACCACACAGATTAAAGGTACCGATCAAGCAATTCGCAATGCCAATGATGGTTCGTCGCTCATTCAAACCGTTGATGGCGCTTCAGAAGAAGTTGTGAACATGTTACAGCGTATGCGTGAGTTAGGAATTCAGTCTTTGACTGGAACTTATAGTGATGAAAACCGCGGTCAAATGAATGCTGAATATCAGCAGCTTTCAAGAGAGATTGAGCGTGTAGCGCAAACGGTTAGGTTTAATGAAATTCCATTGATGAATAACTCGGCTTCTACGATTCAGCTTCATGTTGGTTGGGAAACGGGAGCCGAGAATAAGATTATTTTATCTATGGTTGATTTTGCAAGTTTAGCCGCGCTAGGCGAGAACGTTTCGACAGTTGCGAATGCATCACAAGCAATTAGCGTAATTGATATTAATCTTGCCTCGGTTAAAACAGAGCGAGCAAAGTGGGGGGCGATTCAGAATCGTTTGGATTACACCGTATCAAACCTACAGAACGTAAATGAAAATATGAACAGTGCGCGCTCGCAGATTCAAGATGCCGATTATGCAAAAGAAAGTGCGAACTTGGCCAGATTCCAGGTGTTACAGCAAGCCGGTATGTCGATGTTAGGGCAGTCTAACCAGATGGCACAAAATGTTTTGCAATTATTACAGTAAGTTTTTAATCATTAGAAGTAATTTTTAAAAAGAGAGTGTCGCCAGGTCAAATAAAACAACCAGGCCTGGTTATATTAAAGTTGTCACAAGGGAGAAGTATCATGGCAATGGTAATTAACACAAACATGGGCGCCATCAACG
>JACUUF010000013.1 GCA_014859465.1 Methyloprofundus sp. | reverse complement strand
ACCCGCGACCTACTGATTACAAATCAGTTGCTCTACCGATTGAGCTACACCAGCTAAAGAACCGGTATTATAAGACGTTATTTATAAATTGCAAAGGGTTTTTATCTTTTTTTATGATTTTTACTAGGAGCACGGCGCTGATGGTTTTCCGTCCTTTGTGTTCTAAAGGATTTACTCTTATCAATAATCTTATCGTCCTTGCCACCCTCTTTCGGCTGCCAGTTTGGAATGAGATGTTGCTTACCATTACCAATCAGATTAGCACGTCCCATATTTTTTAATGCTGCACGTAACAAGGGCCAGTTTTTGGGGTCATGATAACGTAAGAAAGCCTTATGTAAACGACGCTGCTTAATTGATTTAGGGATTGGCATATCCGCTGCCGTACGACTTACTTTACTTAGCGTATCTTTACCTGAATGATACATTGCTGTGGCTATAGACATAGGCGACGGCAAAAAAGCTTGCACTTGATCCGCTCTAAAGCCGTTACGCTTTAACCATAGGGCTAAATTAAGCATGTCAGTGTCTTCGGTACCCGGATGTGCGGCAATAAAATAAGGAATCAAATATTGCTCTTTGCCTGCTTCTTTGGAATATTGCTCAAACATTTCCTTAAAGCGATCATAAGTGCCCATACCTGGTTTCATCATCTTGGATAACGGGCCTTCTTCGGTATGTTCTGGAGCAATTTTCAAATAACCACCGACATGATGCGTCACTAATTCTTTAACATATTCAGGTGATTCAACCGCAAGGTCATAGCGCAGCCCTGAAGCAATCAGAATCTTTTTAATGCCCGGTAAAGCACGCGCACGTCGATACAATTTGATCAACGGTGCATGATCGGTATTTAAGTTTTCACAAATCCCAGGAAACACACAGGAAGGCCGACGGCAAGCGGTTTCAATCTTTTCATCTTTACACGCCAAGCGATACATATTAGCAGTCGGCCCGCCTAAATCGGAAATATTACCGGTAAAATTAGGTGAAGTGTCACGAATAGCCTCAATTTCTTTAATAATCGAATCTTCCGAACGACTTTGAATAATTCGCCCCTCATGCTCAGTAATAGAACAAAATGAGCAGCCACCAAAACAGCCACGCATAATATTGACAGAATGCTGGATCATTTCAAATGCGGGAATATTGGCCTTGCCATATTCAGTATGTGGCAAACGCGAATAAGGCAAACCAAAGACGCCATCCATTTCGCTCATGGTCAAAGGCACTGGCGGGGGATTAACCCATAGATAACGCTGCATATGCTTTTGCAATAAGGGCCGTGCATTGCCTGGATTAGTTTCACCATGCATCACCCGAGATGCGTGCGCATACTGAATCGGATCATCTTTAACGGTCTCAAAATCAGGCAAGCGAATCACTGTTTTGTGACGCTGATCATTACTGATTCGGACATGTTGAGGCTCAATTAATGACCTATCAGGTTCCTCTTTGCTTTTCTCCGCGCACACCGCCTCATCTTCCATCAGATAAGGGTTTTTAGGCTTAATCACTAAACCAGGCTGATCAATATCAGATGAGTCTTTAACTGTCCACCCAGTCGGCACTTGTTTAACAAAATGCACCGTACCTCGGATGCCTTTTAAATCAGCAACCGCTTCGCCTGCTGCTAAACGGTGAGCAATCTCGGTAATTTGTCGTTCAGCATTACCGTAAACCAGTAGATCTGCCTTAGCATCTAATAATACCGACTTTTTGACTTTATCAGTCCAGTAATCATAATGCGCGATACGTCGCAAGCTAGCCTCAATCCCACCAATAATAATAGGCACATCATTATACGCCTCACGACAGCGGTGCGAATAAACATTAACCGCTCTATCCGGACGCTTGCCGCCATCGCCATTAGCTGTGTAAGCATCATTAGAGCGGATTTTTTTATCCGAGGTATAGCGGTTAACCATAGAGTCCATATTGCCACCGGTTACCCCAAAAAATAAATTCGGTCGCCCCAAGCGCTTAAAATCTTCGGCACTATGCCAATCTGGCTGAGAAATAATACCAACACGAAAGCCTTGTTCCTCCAATAAACGCCCGATCAGTGCCATACCAAAACTAGGATGATCAATATAAGCATCTCCCGTCACCAGAATGACATCACAACTATCCCAGCCCAGTTGTTCCATTTCATCTCGACTCATCGGCAATTCAGGAGCGACACCAAAGCGATGCGCCCAAAATTTCCGATACGAGAAGATATTTTTGGCGTCTAAAATATTCATGCGGTTATTACCTTTCCTAACACACTGGCATTATTGCGTTTTAAATCTTTAATAAAATCTAAAAACTCAATTTGATATTGCTCTTCTAAATCTTTGGCTCGCTGGCGTAATGCTTTCATGGAAAATTTACTATGACCTTCAGCAAATGCTAGACCGATAACATTACCACGTCCACGAACAGGCAGAAATAATACTTTCCAATTAAACGTGGTACCCATTTCCCAGGCAATTTGCTTAAATAAATCTTTTTCTGTACCCCATAAATTAATGACTAATAGACCTTGATCAGTAAGCAACTCTTTACAGGCAGCAAACAAACTAACCCCTTGCATCGTCTCCGCCATACCTACAGGATCAAAAGCATCGATCATAATAAGGTCATGTTTCTCAGGTGTTTGCAGGCTTTGCTGCTTAATATGTAAAGCGCCATCAGCTATTTTTATTTTTAAGCGTGATTCTAGCGGCAAAGTAAAAAAACGCCGGGCAATTTTAACCATTGCCTTACGAAATTCTATGGTATGAATTTGGCAATCAGGAAAATGATGCAGTAAATATTTAGTTAATAAACCACCCCCCAAGCCAACCATCAAAACATCATTGGGTTTCTCTTTAAATAGCCACCAAACCATCATAGCTCGGGCATAAGCAGAATGTAATTCATTGGGCGCACTAATCAACATACTACTTTGCCTTGGACTGGTACCAAAGTGCAAAGCACGCACGCCGGCCGTCTCAACGATTTCAATGACACCTTGCTCATCATATTCTTGATAAACAAGTAAACCTTCATATTTGTACATAAGCAGATAAAAAATAAAACAATAGAGAAGCAAAGCATGCCATACCAAGCAATAGGCTCGCCATTAAGAACTAAAACGCATTTAGATTTTAAGGCTTGATCTTAGAAAAAAGAACAGATCACTCAACCCATTTTAATCTACACTTGCCGAGTGATGTTTTTTTGAATCTCAGCACCTAGAAACGAGAAAGAGTAATACTCATTTCCAGGCAACTGATAAAGAAAGGATTTTAACTTGTTTTACGCAAAAGGATTGGTTAATACGATGGTCTCATTACGCTCTGGACCGGTAGACAAAATAGCTATTTTCACACCGACCAATTCTTCTAAACGATTAATATACGCTATTGCATTAGCGGGTAGCTTATTCAGCTCAGTAACCCCTTTGGTTACTTCTGACCAGCCGGGCATATATTCAATTACCGGCACACAAGCTTCGTAATTTTCGGCACCTAATGGTGCAACCCGAACTTCTTTACCGGCAATGTTATATGCTGTGCAAATACCGATTTTATCTAACCCATCTAAGACATCAAGCTTGGTTAAACACATACCGCTTAATGAATTTAATTTTGCTGATTTACGCATAGAAACGGCATCAAACCAACCAGTACGGCGTTTTCTACCAGTAGTCGCACCAAATTCATGGCCTTTTACGCCTAAATGATCACCATAAGCATCATCTAATTCAGTAGGAAATGGACCATTACCCACGCGCGTCGAATAAGCTTTAGTAATGCCTAACACATAATCAATATCCAATGGACCAACACCTGTACCTGTTGCAGCGCCACCCGCTGTTGTATTAGAAGACGTCACATAAGGATAAGTCCCATGATCAATATCTAATAAAGCACCTTGAGCACCTTCAAACAACAAATTATCGCCCTTCTCTTGATAAGCATAAAGCTTCTCTCCGATATCAGTCAGCATCGGTTTAATTTGCTCAGCTAATGCTAAAGATTCGGCGAGCATAACGTCAAAATCAATGGCCGGAACTTTATAATATTCGGTTAACATAAAGTTATGATAAGCGGTTAATTCTTTTAGCTTTTCAGTAAATAACTTAATATTCAGGAAGTCACCGGCACGAATGCCACGACGCGCAACTTTATCTTCATAGGCTGGCCCTATTCCACGCCCAGTAGTACCAATGGCTTTCGCGCCTTTGGCTTTTTCTCGTGCTTGATCAATCGCCACATGCACTGGCAAAATTAATGCACAAGCTTCACTGATTAATAAGCGAGAGCGTACAGGAATGCCAGCTTCTTCTAATATTTTGATTTCTTTTAATAAGGCTTCCGGCGATAACACCACGCCATTACCAATTAAACATTGTACATCTTCACGCAGTACGCCTGAGGGAACTAAATGTAAAACCGTTGTTTTGCCATCAATAACCAATGTATGCCCTGCATTATGTCCACCTTGAAAACGCACCACTGCAGCTACTTGATCAGTTAACAAATCAACTAATTTACCTTTTCCTTCATCGCCCCATTGCGTACCGATGACTACAACATTTTTACCCATAACAGTTCCAGATTAATTTAACGGGACAAGAACCCAGTTCTCACCACTTTTTTCTAATATTTGCTTACAACCCAAATCATGCGCATTGACCTGCTGCCCCGATAAGACCTTGATTACGATACAACCACTTGCACGAAGATTGCGTATTTTTTCATCTAAAGCAAGATCGCCTTGTGCTATAGGCGCTAAAACTTTAACAACAGGCTCAGCAAGTCTATCTACCTTAGTTAACGCAGCCAGTATTTTTAAATCCGCACTAAAGCCAGTTGCCGGTCTTGCACGACCAAAAATTTGACCGATATTATCATAGCGCCCACCACGGGCAATTTCCTTACCCATTTCAGGAACAAAGGCAGAAAAAACCACGCCCGTATGATAATGATACCCACGCAATTCAGCCAAATCAAAGCTGATTGTTAGTTCAGGATAATAAGCATGCAATAAATCAGCTAGTTCAAGCAATTCTGCCAGAGCTAGTTTTACCGATTCATCTGCTGCTGTAAAAACATTATGTGCGCTTGCTAAAATGGATTTGTCGCCATTTAATTTGGGCAAGCTTAAAAATATAGCTTGTAATTCTTCAGACAGCGCATAACTGACTAATAAATCGCTGAGCTCACTATTTGATTTACGCTGTAAAATTTCAAATAACTCTAGTTCTTGCTCTTCCGTTAACTGAGCCTGCGCTACCAAGCCGCGATAAATAGCAACATGACCTAAATCCAGATGGACATTTTTTAGACCCGCCATTGCTAATACTTCAAGCATTAACTGGACGACTTCTGCATCACTATCAATGCCTGCATGACCGAACAATTCTGCCCCAATTTGCATTGGAATGCGCGTTTTATCTAAGGCATCGCCTCGGGTATGCAAAGTTGTACCTACATAACATAAGCGTGATGGCTGCTGATGACTTAAACTATGCGCATCAATCCTTGCCACTTGCGGCGTCATATCAGCACGAATACCAAGCATTTCACCACTTAATTGGTCCGTTAGCTTAAATGTTTGCAAGTTCAGATCGCGTGCCGACCCTGTTAACAATGAATCCAAGTAATCAATAAAAGGCGGAATCACCTTTTCATAACCCCAACACTCAAAGACATCCAACAATTGACGACGTAAAGCCTCTAAATGTCGCGCATCTTCAGGTAATACCTCTTCAACACCTTCTGGCAATAACCAAGGATCTCTCTGCAACATAATAATTTTCCAATTCACACAAAAACGCCCCGCCTGAGCGGAGCGCTTAGTTATTCAATTCAAATAAATGAGCTAATTATTTCATTTTTTTGAAATATTTAAAGAAATCAGAATCTGGCTCGGTCACCATGATATTAGCTGATTGACTAAATGTTTGTTTATAAGCAGCCATACTACGATAAAACGAATAAAACTCAATATCGGCACCGTATGCGTTTGCGTAAATTTCAGAGGCTTTGGCATCGCCCTGACCTTTAGTTTTTTCCGCATCACGATAAGCATTCGCTAAGATAATTTCTTTCTGTTTATCAGCATCAGCCCGAACACGCTCTGCAGCTTCCGAACCTTGCGATCTAAACTCACGTGCAACTCGAGCACGCTCAGCTTCCATACGACTAAAAACTGACTGACTGACTTCACTAGGTAAATCAATACGTTTAACCTGCACATCAACAATATCAATACCTAATTTAGCCGCAGCGTCTTTTGTATTAGCAATTAAAGCGTTACGCACAGCGCTACGATCGGTGGATACCAATTGCTTGATGTCGCGCTTACTGAATTCACTACGAAATGCATCTTTAATAACTTGATCTAAACGCACATTTGCTTGATAAGCATCACCGGCTACTGAGGTATAGAAAGTTGTGACATCGCTAATACGCCATTTTACAAACGAATCAACAATTACATTTTTCTTTTCAGCCGTTAAAAAACGCTCTGGTGAAGTGTCTAAAGTTAGAATACGCGAATCAAATTTCTTAACATTATTAATAAAAGGAATCTTAAAATGTAAACCCGGCTGATAATCAGAGGCAACAATTTCCCCAAATTTAAATTTAATCGCTTTTTCTGTTTCAGAAACAGTAAAAACAGACATCATACCAACGACAAATAAAGCACCAAGACCCACTAAAATTTTATTTTGTGACATTTTAGCGCCCTCTCTCTGTACGTCCACGCGCTGAAGGTCGCGCCGTATTGGTTGTCGTATATGTTTGCGTAGCTGAAGGTGCCGTTTGCACGTAACCATCACTTATATTAGCTTGTGATTTAGCTGCTAGCTTATCTAAAGGCAAATACATTAAATTATTACCCCCCTTAACATCGACCATCACTGTATCAGTACCACTCATGACGGACTCCATGGCATCTAAATAAATACGCTTACGAGTCACTTCTGGCGCTTTTTTATACTCAGTTAAAATCTGCCTAAAACGACTCACATCCCCTTCTGCAGCGGAAATGATACGTGATTTATAACCTTCTGATTGTTGCGTTAGTCTTGCTGCAGCACCACGCGCCTTAGGTACGACATCATTTGCGTAAGCTTCAGCTTCATTAATTAATCGCTGCTTATCTTCACGCGCTTTAATCGCATCTTCAAAAGCATTTTGTACTTGTTCAGGTGGCTGGGCATCTTGTAAGTTGACACTTGCAATTTGAATACCAGAATCATAGGAATCCATTACCTGCTGAATTTCCGCCTTAATATCAGCAACAATCTGACTACGGCCTTCAGTTAGTACGAAGTCCATAGTATTACCTCCGATCACACCACGTTCCACACTTTCCGTAACCTGCTTTAATGTCGCTGTTTGATTTAAGATATTAAACAAATACTTTTTAGCATCATTAACTTGATATTGAACCGCTAAACGCACATCAACTATATTTTCATCTTTAGTTAACATTAGCGCTTCTTTTGCTACCGAACCTTGTCCCTCAGCGGTACGACCACCACTAGAGCGATAACCAACCTCTAAAAATCGCTGCTGAGAAACGTTAACAATCTCTACTGTTTCAATAGGCGAAGGTAAGCGCCAGTTCAAACCCGGCTGAGTTGTCGCGATATACTTACCAAAACGCAATTCAACGCCACGATTTCCTTCATCAACGATATAAAAGCCACTTGCGCCCCAAAGAGCAACAGCACCGAGCGCTAAAAATCCAAGACCTTTTAGTGAAGGAGGTGATATTTCATTATTATTACCGCCCCCTCTATTGCCGCCAAATAAGCCGCCTAATTTATCTTGCAGCGAACGAATCGCCTCATCTAAATCAGGAGGACCATTGTCCTCGTTGCGACCACTCCACGGGTCTTTCTTCTTATCACCGCCTGGTTCATTCCAAGACATTTGCTAACTCCACATTTGTACAGCAAAAAAATTAATGAGAATTTATAAAAATATGTAATTCTTATGATTTTACTTGGTAATTATCCTAAAAAATACATAATTACACAATTTCTTCTGTTTCAACCTCGCGTAAAACACCTAAATACTGCTGATCAATTTCCACTAATAAGTCCCAACCACCTTCTTCGGTACAATCTTCTTGCAAAATATTGGCTACTGAGAACAATTGCGAACGCACACCACCTTGACTAGATAACAGATGGCATAACCTTCTTACTCTTGTTGCAGAAAATATTTCAGCCAAGGCCTGTAACAGCAAATCCATTCCGGCCCCTGTTTGTGCTGACAACCAGACTCGTACAGGCTTACCTTGATCATTTCTATCTATTCGTGGCGCAAAATCATCTAGTAAATCAATTTTATTAAAGACCTCTAACTGAGGACTCTTATCTGCGCCTATATCCTTCAAAACACGATTTACTTCATAAATCGTTTCATTACGATACTCGTCATTGGCATCAATGACATGCAACAACAAGTCAGCATCTGCCGCTTCTTGTAGTGTTGACTTAAAAGCCGCGACTAATTCATGCGGTAGATGACGAATAAAACCCACAGTATCGGCTAAAACAATCTCTGAATTGTTCGCTAATCGACAACGACGCATAGTAGGGTCAAGGGTAGCAAACAATTGGTTTGCGACATAAATATCTGCGCCGGTTAAACGATTAAATAAAGTCGACTTACCTGCATTAGTATAGCCAACTAAAGACACGCTAGGCGTATCAGAGCGTTTACGCCTAACTCGCCCTTGGTGGCGTTGCTTGACTACTTTTTCTAATCGGCTTTGCACTAATTTTATACGTGCGCCAACCTGACGTCTATCATCTTCTAGCTGTGTCTCACCTGTCCCACGCATACCTATACCGCCTTTTTGGCGATCTAAATGCGTCCAGCCCCCCGTTAAACGTGAAGATAAGTGATTTAATTGTGCTAATTCAACTTGCAACTTGCCATCATAAGTTTTTGCCCGCAAGGCAAAAATATCAAGAATTAAACCATTACGATCTACGACTCGAAACTCTAAAGCAGCTTCAAGATTACGTTCTTGGCTAGGTGTTAAAACATGATTGAAAATGACAAGATCTGCTTCTGTCGCTTCGATAATAGCTCTTAATTCATCTAGCTTTCCAGAACCAATAAAATATTTTGGGTCAGGATAACTCCTAGAACCAGTAAGTACATGAACGACTTCAGCACCTGCTGAACTCGCTAATTCTTTTAATTCATTTAAATCTTCTTGTCCGTCACGCAACGTAATATGTACTAGGACAGCTCTTTCTCCGGATTCAGGACGATCAAACAACCTCTATCTCCTTAACCGATACTTTTAATTCATTCAATGTCGCTCTCTTTATTAATCATAGTGACTGGCTTACCGGGCACAATCGTAGAAATCGCATGCTTATATACCATTTGTGACATTGTATTTTTTAGCATAATGACATATTGATCAAATGAATCAACACGACCTTGTAATTTAATGCCATTAACTAAAAAAATTGATACTGGCGTGTGTTCTTTTCTTAGCGCATTCAAAAAAGTATCCTGCAAATTTTGGCTTTTTGACATACATATCTCCCTATTGTTATTTTTATTATTCTGCAATCAGCTCAAAGCATATTCGGATACCTTACCGATAATTAAGCCGATTTACAAGATATAGGTACGCAAAGTTAAAAATCAAGCCCTACTCTGGTTTTAATAATCTAAGTTGGTGACTCACTATTGCTGAGGCACCCAATACTCCGAGCGCTGAAGCACCGAAAATCAAACCCACTGATTCCAATAAATTCATAAAATGCAATTGAAATTGACTCTGATAAAGCAGAGATAAATGGGCAATTGGAGAACTAACCATAAATAACATCATGGCAATAATGCACCAAGCAAAACACCCTGCTATAAAGCCAAACCAAAAACCACTATACAGAAAAGGCAGACATATAAATGCATTTGTTGCCCCTACTAATTTTTCTACGACAACCTCATCTCTACGTGTTTGCAACTCTAAGCGTATAGTATTTCCAGTAATAAAAATCACAGCAACAGCTAACAAGCTAGATAGTAACATGACCACTTGATTTGCTATGCGCATAATTGACTGTAAACGTGCCACCCAATCCATATCAATTTGCGCAAAATCAACTTCTTGTTCATTTTTTGCTTGCTCCAACAGTTGCGTTAGTTGGTATGTTTCAGTTATCTCTTGAATAGGAAAAACCTGAATGACCGCCGGTAATGGGTTACTTTCCAGTGCATTCAGCGCAGCACCAAAGCCACTGTATTGCTGAAATTCTGCTAAAGCTTGCTGCTTAGAAATTAGCACAACATTAGCCACTCCTGGATAAGCCTGTAGTCGTTGCGCCAAATTGGCTGCTTGCTTATCAGAAATACGTTCATGTAAAAACAAGGAAAACTGCTTGCCTGTGTGCAAGTTATCGACTAATTGCTGAGCATTATTCACTAAAACATAAAAACTGCCTGCCAAAGACAGCGCAATAGCCATAACTATAATAGCCATAGCCGAAGTAAAAGGAGCTAACAACAATCGACGCAAACTCGCACCTAAGGCCTCCCTATGCAATAGCAAATTAATACTTAGCCAGCCAGAAGGCTTACGCCTTTGGTAACCTTCTGGCTTAACTTGCCGTGGCGGCTCTATAGACTTCTTTCTAGCTGACTTCATAATTGATACTTAATAAGCGCGCCATGATCCAATTGCAAAACTCTATGATCCAATTTTGTCACTAATTCAATATCATGCGAGGCAATTAATACCGTCACACCCACTTGTTTAAACTGCTCAAATAAATGCATAATTTCTGCTGATAACTGCGGATCTAAGTTTCCTGTAGGCTCATCAGCCAAGATTAACGCAGGTTTATTCACAACAGCTCGTGCAATACCAATGCGCTGCTGCTCTCCACCCGATAAAGCCAAAGGAAATTTATTTTCTTTAGCCAACAAACCCACTTTATCAAGTGCCGCACGGACGCGTCTCGCCACCTCATGCCGACCGACACCCGCAACAATTAAAGGTAGCGCAACATTATCAAAAACAGTGCGCTCAAAGAGCAGTTTATAATCCTGAAAAATCAAGCCTAACTTACGCCGTAGATAGGGAATTTGCCTATCATGCATACGACAAATATTTTGCCCATCAACCATTATCTGGCCTCGTGTGCAACGCTCAATAATCGCCACTAATTTAAGTAAGGTACTTTTTCCTGCCCCCGAATGCCCCGTAAGAAATACCATTTCACCTTTATCAAGATGAAAACTAAGATCAATTAAAGTATCTCCTGCATCCGCATAACGCTTAAAAACATGATCAAAAGTCAACATCACAGACTAGTCTTTATCCTGGTTAAACAGGGCATCAATAAAATGCTTCGCATTAAAATCCTGCAAATCATTAATCCCTTCACCCACCCCCAGAAAACGGATAGGCACGCCGACTTGTTTTGCTAAAGCGAAAATAATCCCGCCTTTTGCTGTACCATCTAATTTAGTTAGGGCAATGCCAGTCAACTCAACTGCTTTGTTAAAATGTTCCGCTTGTGACAGTGCATTTTGTCCTGTCCCCGCATCCAAAACCAATAACACTTCATGAGGAGCAGTTTCATCCAGCTTACCTATAATGCGTTTAATTTTCTTCAACTCTTCCATCAAATTTGATTTGGTGTGCAAACGACCCGCCGTATCAGCAATCAACACATCAATACCTTTTGCTTGCGCAGACTGTACCGCATCAAAAATAACCGATGCCGAATCTGCACCTGTATGCTGCGCTACAACATGAATTTTATTGCGCTCACCCCAAACCTGTAATTGCTCAACGGCTGCCGCTCTAAAGGTATCGCCAGCGGCCAACATAACGCTATGCCCTTGCTGCTGTAATCTTTGCGCCAGCTTACCAATCGTTGTTGTCTTGCCAGCGCCATTAACACCGACAACTAAAATCACGTAAGGACCTTTTTTTTCAGGTATAACCAAAGGCTGACTCACTGGCTCTAATAATTCCAATAACTGCTGCTTTAACAGCCCAGACAAGGCATTAACATCCTGCAACTGATGTTTTTCAACATTCTGCTCCAATTTAGCAATAATGTCCGTGGTCACATCCATGCCCACATCAGCCATTAATAAACTGGTCTCTATTTCTTCCAGCAAGTCTTGGTCAATTTTGCGATTCGCAAAGGTTACCACCGATAACGCGGCACCTAAACCTGTACGCGTTTTTCCAAGCTGTGACTTTAAACGCAAATATAAAGACTCAGGCTCAACTAGCTCAGGAGCAAGTATTTGCACTTCATCTTTAACAGTAAGTGCTGATTGCTCGGCTTCCCTTAGCCCCTCAAAAACTGCAAAATCTTCTGCCGGTAAAGTCACTTGAAAGTCATCTACTGCTTTATATTTTGCATGAAACCTAATTAGCAATAAAGGTATCATCAAAATCATAGCCGCAAGACCATGTACCACGACACCCCATACAGGCATCGATAGCTTAACAAGCACAACCCCACTAGCAAACTGAATCAGTAATAACAAACTTATTGCGACACCAGCCCAACGTACCGATTTAATACGACTGCTAGTGGCAGATAGCATTAATCCCGTTAAACTAATAAAAACAATAATTGAAAAAATACGATGCACCCAGTGCACCGCGATTTTTGCATCAAAAGATAAAGGGGCTAAAAAGTTAAACCCAGTTAGGTAGTTTGCTTGCGGCCACCACGAGTTTAAACACTGAGGAAATCCACCGCAAACTAAACCCGCATGATTTGCTGCAAGCCAAGCACCCAATAATAACTGCAAGCCCAGAGCCACAATAGCACTAGAAATAAGCCATGATTTAGTACCATCATTACGTTTTACGTAGCCTGCTTTACTATGCAAATAAATATGCACAACCACACACAAGGCAAGCACACTCAATAAGTAATGAGCTAACTGATTAAGGGCCTCAGTACCCAACCAGCTCGAATGCAAGCCCAATGCAACTTGCGAACTTACTAAGCCCATTAAAGCCACTATGTAAATCACAGAGCTCAAACGCGCACTTTTTAGCCACAAACTACTCAACAACATCATAACCAGCAAAACAACAAGCGCCAAAGCACCAAACGAATGCATTAAACCAATAAATTGATTACTCTCAATTACTGGCTGACTAAGTATTTGCACTATTTGTGTATAACAACTTGAAAGCTCTGTACAGGAGCCACCATCAAACGGCATAAGACGCTGATATGCGCCAGTACCAGCAAGCAATAAAATAAAAAAACCCACTAAAACAGTAAAAACTCTAAACATACCTACTTACCCAATTTGAGAAATTCTAAGTAATTTTGTCAAATCACTCTTAATAGCATAAGGATCGAAACCTGATTTATATTGCATCATCAAATTACCTAGCGGATCCATTAATATTATCATTCCATCAGTAAGTTCTATGGTCATTTTTTGCTTAATTTTCTCCAGTAATGCCGGGCTAGGTTTAACCTTTAATAATCGATCATCCGCATCCCACCACGGCTGAAAACTTTCCTCTTGGCTACCCTGCACTAAAATGACAGCACGTCTAACACGAGGCAAATCTTTATTAAGCATTAAGCGTAATTGCTTAGTTGCATGAATCGTATCAATACAAAGCTGATGACAGTCTTTATTAGGAATAATATTTAAAATAACCCAATGCCCTTCAAGCTCTTTAATATTTTTCACAGAAAAATCATCGACCCCGAGCAAGTCACTCCTTTCGGTTGTTATCACAGGAACAATTAGCTCACCTTTATTTGTTGCCATAGGCTGAAAATCAGGATTTTTTGTTAAATACCACGCAATTGAGAAAGGAATAGCGGTCATTAACGCTAAAATAATAATCGTGCGCTGATTGTGTTTTTGTTGATTAATCATCTTTATTTTTTTTACAACTTATCCAAAGTATTAATAATATTAATGTAATTGCCAAAGCAAACCATTGCACTGCATAAGCAATATGTTTTTCTGGCGGCATACGCCTATTTATCTGCCAATTTCTAGTATAACCATTCGGCTGATCAGCCAATAATTGCACCTGAAAATCAAAAATAGGCTGATTAAGTTTGCTTGCAATCTTGGCATTATTGATTATTTGCACAACTGACGGCCATGAATCGCTAGGCTCGTCAGCCCCCGCCAAAACCAGACCAACTCCAGGAAAGTCATTGAGCATACCGTTTAGCACTAACTCACCAGAAGCGGGTTTAAAATCAATATCAGGTAACTGCTGTGCGCCTTTACTCATGGCTACCCAACCACGATTAACCAAAACCAGCGTATTATTACCTGCCAATATAAAAGGGGTCAAAACAAATGCCCCGACCTTACCCTCTAGTATTTGATTATCGACTAAGAATTGATGCGCTACATCATAACGCCCCACCAATTGCACCTGCCTATATCTCAAATCCGCACCAAGCGCTAAAAGCTCAGTAAGGGCAACGGGGGGCATTAAGCTTTGTGTTTGTTGCGTCGCCAAATATGCACGCTTAATATCCGCTCTAGCTAACTGCCAAAAACCAAGACGCAGCAAAACAGCTAATACCGCGATAAAAACTATAAAAGGAATAAAGTTAATTTTGCAGGTATAGTTAAACAAATTCAGTTTCATCAGTTAATACCCAAAATAAAGTCGATAACAGTATCATTGCTTAATTAAAATCTTGACTGGGCTTATAATTATTGACTATCCAGCAAACTCACCCATTAATTAATAGACTATCTTACCACTATGCTAAAAATTCTTATTATTCTTGTTTTTTTAATTATTCTTGTCAGTCTTGGCACCGCACTTTACCACCTTATAATGCATAAAGAATCATCTGCAAAAATGGTTAAAGCACTCACCTACCGTATCGGAATTTCTTTGGCTTTATTTATCTTACTATCAATTGCTTTTATGACTGGATTAATCCAGCCGTCAGGTATTGGCATGCAAATGCAACTACAAAAAGCAGCGCAGCAACAAAACAGATAAAAAACAACCACTAGCGTTATTACTATTTATCAAGGCAAAAAAAAAGCACTACCTCTGCAGGTAGTGCTTTTTTTAGTCCAGTAAGGTTTTTTACATCATATAAACAAAAACAAATAAACCTAACCAAACAACATCAACAAAATGCCAGTACCAAGCCGCAGCCTCGAAAGCAAAATGATTTTCAGGTGTAAAATGCCCTTTTGAACTGCGAAATAAAACTACGGTTAAAATAATAGCACCCACACAAACGTGAAAACCGTGAAAACCCGTTAACATGAAGAAAGTTGAACCATAGATTCCAGAACCCAAAGTTAAACCCATTTCATGGTAAGCTTCCTGATATTCTATCGCTTGAAAAGCAACGAATAAAAACCCTAAAGCAACCGTTGCCGCTAAACCCTTAATCAATTGACTGCGATTTTTTTCGATTAAACCATGATGCGCCCAAGTACACGTAACACCACTAGTTAACAGGATTAAAGTATTCAACAAAGGCAAGCCGAAAGCACCCATAGGCTCAAATTCGCCACCAATATGACCTGGACCATTAGTAGGCCATACAGACTCAAAAGAAGGCCATAGCATACCTGATGAACGCCCCGGCCCATCACCAATATTAGCCAACCAATCGACCGATAAATTACGCGTATACCAAAGCGTACCGAAAAATACTGCAAAAAACATGATTTCAGAAAAGATAAACCACATCATTGCCATGCGATAGGAAATACCTACGCCTTTGTTATACATGCCAGTTTCACTTTCTCCTGCCTGTAAAGTGAACCAACCGCCAATCATGATGATAAAAATTGCCAAGCCGACCAACATGAAAGTATAACCAGCAGCATTACCATTAAGGTAATTAGCAAAACCTGCCAACGAAGTCACCAAGCCAACAACAGCTGCAATCGGCCATGTTGCCTTATGTGGAATGTAATATGCGTCTTGTGTAGACATCATAATCCCCTATTTATTAGTAATATCAAAAAATGTAAGTCCAAATGCTATTCGCTTATATCTCTCAGGCAAAGCAGAGTCAACGACTAATTGCACCTCAAGATGCTTCGTTTCCCCCCCTTCAAAAACCTGATTTTCAAAGCAAAAACATTCAGTATTTTTAACATATCTGACTGAAGGTCCAGGTGTAATACTTGGATTTGCCCTAGTCAACATACGTTTGCTTGTTTTGTTTGTTACTGTATAGCCTATATTTATTACTCCGCCCGGATGAACTTTTATTTCATACTCATCCGCTTTAACATCTAAGTGAGTCCCTGAAGCTGCTGAAGCAATAAACTCAAATGCTATTTCTCGGCGCGTATCCACTACATAATTTAAATCGGTTGAAGTTTTCTTAATTTTTCCATTAATACCCGTGATCTCACATAAAATATCATATAGAGGGATCAAAGCAACAGCAAATAAAACCATCACCAGCACTAAAAATAGCAAGCTATGGAGCGTTTTTTTATTCTTCCGATTTAAATCCATACTTAAGACGAAATAGCTTTCATTACAGCAAATACATAAATAATAATTGCCACAGCTGCTAACGCAGCTGCTGTCAAAATATTTTTTGTTTTAATCTTCATTATTTCACCATTATTTTGCCCCTCTTTAGATATAAATAGGGGCAAAATTATTAGTCCCTTCAGAAATGTTCCGTTGGGATTTTATCTGGAGGAGTGCTGAAGGTGTGGTATGGCAATGGAGAAGGCAACGTCCATTCCAAACCATGCTTATGAGCATCTTCCCATACTTCATCAGACACTTTCTCGCCCGTACCACCTTTAACAGTTTTATACATTATATAGACAAATAATAACTGGCTAAAACCGAAAATAAATGCACCAACACTAGATACCATATTCCAATCAGCAAATTGCACGGCATAATCAGGAATACGTCGTGGCATACCAGCTAACCCTAAGAAATGCTGAGGGAAAAATAAAATATTTACTGAAACAGCTGATAACCAAAAATGTAATCTAGCTAATTTTTCATCATACATATTCCCAGTCCATTTAGGGATCCAGAAATAACCACCCGCCATCAAGATAAAAACTGAAGCAGGTACTAAAGTATAATGAAAATGCGCGACGATAAAGTAAGTATCATGATACTGAAAATCAATAGGTGCCAAAGACATCATTAATCCAGTAAATCCGCCCATAGTGAACAATACTACGAAAGCAATTGAAAACAACATGGGAGCTTCAAAAGTCATTGATCCCTGCCACATAGTTGCGGTCCAGTTAAACACTTTCACGCCTGTAGGAATCGCAATTAACATCGTTGCATACATAAAGTACAACTCACCTGCAATAGGCATACCCACAGTGAACATGTGATGCGCCCAAACAATGAATGACAAAAATGCAATCGCAGCCGTCGCATAAACCATAGAGCTGTAACCAAATAATGGCTTACGTGCAAAGACAGGAATAATCGTTGAAGCTATGCCAAATGTTGGCAGAATCATTACATAAACTTCTGGATGCCCGAAGAACCAGAAAATATGTTGATACAGCACAGGATCACCGCCACCCGCCGCATTGAAAAAGCTGGTATCAAAGAAACGATCCGTCAATAGCATCGTTACCGCACCGGCAAAAACTGGCATAATTGCAATCAGTAAGAAAGCGGTAATTAACCAAGTCCAAACGAATAATGGCATTTTCATCAATGTCATTTTAGGGGCACGCATATTAAAAATAGTCGCGATAATATTAATCGCGCCCATAATTGATGAGATACCTAATAAATGCACCGAAAAAATAGCAAAAGGCAAAGCGGCACCTGTTTGCAATACCAACGGTGGATATAAAGTCCAACCTGATGCTGGCGCACCACCTTCCATAAAGAAAGTACTCGCTAATAAAAGTACCCCAGCCACTAATAACCAAAAACTCATATTATTCATACGAGGCAATGCCATATCAGGCGCGCCAATCATTAAAGGGATTTGCCAGTTAGCAAAACCAACAAAAGCAGGCATTACCGCACCAAATACCATGACTAACGCATGCATGGTGGTCATTGAGTTAAAGAACTGTGGGCTAACAAACTGCATACCCGGCTCAAATAATTCAGCACGAATAACTAATGCCATTAGGCCACCCACAAAAAACATCGCTAACGCAAATAATAAATAAAGCGTGCCAATATCTTTATGGTTAGTGGTAATTATCCACCTTAGAAGACCTTTTTCAGGTCCATGATCGTGATGATCATCATGTTTATGCTCAGCTGTTACAGCAGACATAGTAAATACCTCATTTAATACTTAAAAAAGATTTGCTTCAAACACAACAACGAACATTATTCGTCGTCATAAACGATTTCTGGAATCGCTGCTTGCAAAGTTTTCACTGCAGCCGGTTGAATTGAATCACCCACCGCATTACCTAAGCCATTACGAATAAATGTTGTTACCGCTGCAAAATCAACAGGATCTAACATTTGTCCAAAAGCAGGCATCATACCTTTACCCTTTAGCAATAAGTCCACTTGCGCATTTAAATCACCAGTCACTACAGCACTCGCCGTAATTGCCGGAAAAGTACCCGCCATACCAGCACCATCTGCCATATGGCACGATGCACAATTATTAGCATAAACTTTCTCGCCTTTCGCAATTAAATCCTCTTGAGTCCAATCTTGTTCTGCTGCAGCGGCTTTAGCTACTACTTCACCTTTTTGTTCAATAACCCATTTCTCGTAATCAGCTTTTTCCATTGCAATAACGACAATCGGCATAAAGCCATGATCTTTACCACAAAGCTCAGTACATTGACCACGATAAGTCCCAGCCTTTTCAACCGAAGTCCAGGCATCATTAATAAAACCTGGAATTGTATCTTTTTTCCAGCCTAACTCAGGAACCCACCAAGAGTGAATCACATCAGCCGCTGTAAAAAGAAAATGGATTTTTGTATTAATCGGTACAACTAAAGGCTTATCAACTTCTAAAAGATAATGCGGCACAGTACGCGGATCAATACCAGAATTAAGTTGTCTCGCTTTATTGCTGGCTTCATCTAAGCTACTAAAAAAACGAATACCGCTATCTAGGTATTCATACTCCCACTTCCATTGCCACCCTGTGACTTTAACGGTCATTTCTGAGTCTCTGATATCATCCATTGCCAGCATAACTTTAGTAGCAGGAATCGCCAATAAAATTAAAATAACTGCTGGAATAATAGTCCAGATAATTTCCACTTTAGTACTTTCATGGAAATTTAATGCCTGGTGTCCTCTCGACTTACGGTGAAAGTAGATGGAGTAAAACATAGCACCGAATACAACGATACCTATGAATACACACACCCACAACACCAACATATGCAGGCCGTAAACATCTTTACTAATTGATGTTACCCCCTCCATCAAGTTAAGAGTGTAGTCCGCCTGAGCTGTCCCTAGGCCATAAGCCATAAGGAGCAGACTGGCGAATAATTGCTTTGTTTTCATCACGGAGTAGCCTCCCCTAAAAGTTAGAAACTGATTGAATGCATTATATTATGATTGTGATTCTAGACTTATTCCCTTACTAGATCTGTCCTTTTTATTCTTGCCACAAACAAACTCTGCAATTTTACCGTATGCGCTCTTGCTAAGCTAGACAATACGAGGCGTTTTATAAAAAACTTTGTTACATACATAAAAAAGGCCTGTAAAGTTAAACCTTACAGGCCCTATATCATTCTTTACTAATTTTTTATTAGCTATTCAATACATCCGCATAGGCTTTATCAAAAGTAGGAATATGGCTATCCAACCAGCCTTTTACTAAAGCGCCAGTATCTTCTGTTACATCACCTTCGCCCGCATGAAATTTTGCTTGCAAACCAGCACAAATACCGACTAAAGCATCATGCTCAGCTTTATGTGCAACATAGCCCGCATAATTTTTAGCCTGCATTTCTTTTTCTTCATGAGCAAAGTGCTCAACGACATAATCAATTAAACCGTCCAGCGCACGCCCTATTTCATTACGCTCAGCACCACCGGTTGCCAAGTCATACAATTTATTTAACTTATCAAATAATATTTTGTGTTCATCGTCAGCAAAAGCAACATTAGTCGCATATTGTTCCGCAGTCCAAGTAATTAAAGCCATTATTCTCTCCTATTTATTATAAGAGAGGATATTATACATAAAAACATTATGGTTATAAGGTTTTATTAATTTTTTCAGAAAATTTTATTACATCCAGCTTATCTTCATTAGGAAATACAGCTAGCAGTGGTATATTCGTAGCACTCTGAAGCGCCTGAATATTTTCATTAAGCATCAACATATCCCGCTCCACACACGCTGCAATCCAGCCTTTACAGGCGACATTGTTTTGCTTTATTGCTGCAAAGGTTAATTTCGCTTGATTAATGCAACCTAAACGCATACCAACCACCACAATCACCGGCAAATTTAAAGCTTGCGCCAAATCAGCAACATCTTGCCGTGCATTAATTGGCACCAACCAACCACCGACCCCCTCAACCAGCACAATATCTGCTTTTTTTTCAAGCCTCTGATATGTTTTGACAATGCTTGCTATGTTTATGACAACACCAGCTTGCTCGGCCGCAATATGCGGTGATACTGGCAATGCAAATGCATAAGGGTTAATATCTTGATAAGGTAACGCTACTGAGGCATGCTCTTGCAATAACAAGGCATCTGCATTGCGCAATTGACCATCCAACTGCTCACAGCCAGAAGCAATGGGCTTCATACCAATAACACGCTTACCCTGATTTTTGAAATACTGCATGAGCGCAGCTGTTGTCCAAGTTTTACCAATACCTGTATCCGTACCAGTTACAAAATAACCTTGCGCCATAGCTACCCCTTATTCCTTGCTTGAACATAAATTATTTCAAAACTTGCCGTTATCTGACCATCCGCATCCACTGGATAGGCAGCACACATCGCTTGAATCTGACCTTTACTGGTTAACGCTTTATTGCGCTGATAACTCACATTATGCGCACCAATCCCCTTTAGCTCGCGCATCAACTCAATAACATTCGCATATTTACTTTGATAAATTCGCCTTTCTAAACACACATCGATAAAACCTGCTGCCTGTAACTTTTCGCCAATTTCCTCCATGACACAGAACTCATTAACATGTGGATAATCATCAACGACAGCCCACGCTGTTTTTAATTCATGCAAAGCACTGGTGCCAAAGGTCGAAAACACAAACTGCCCCTCAGACTGTAATACCTGCTTAATATCAGCAAACATGGCCTCTAAATTAGCACACCATTGCAAGGCTAAATTAGAAACCACACCCGCAACACAACGATCAATCAAAGGTAATTGCTCCGCATCAGCGCAAATTAACGGCACATTAGCGCATTCAGCGCGTTGCCGTGTTTTTAACAACATAGGCAAGGCAATATCTAAAGCTAAGATATTTTCCAAACCGGCCACTTCGCGCAATTGCCGAGTAAAAAATCCGGTGCCACAGCCCACATCTAAGACCAGCGCATCATTAGCAAGCGAAACCTTATTGACCAATTCACGCCCGACTTGTCGTTGCAAAATCGCCATACCATCATAGCTCTGCGATGCCCGCCCAAATGATTGGCGCATTTGCTTTTTATCCAGCACAGAAACAGCCATTAAATATCACTCCGCAGCAAAAAATCGCGCACTAATGCCAAAACTTGCTGCTCATGAGAGATAAAAGGCACATGCCCCGCTTCTGCGATAACCTGTATTTCGATGTGCGGCGCTAAAGATTTGCATTGCTCGCCAACCTGCACAGGCACTAAACTATCATATTCACCAAAAATCATTTGCACCGGCAATGCTAAAGCGACTAATCCACCTCTTAGATCTGCCGTTTGCAAAATCTGCAATCCACTCATCAAAACCTCTAACTCAGGCAAGACACATTCTTGTAATGCCGTCTTAATCTGCTTTAAAGAAACCTTCATATCTAGCATTCCTTGCACTTGCAAACTCATAAAGCGCAGCAAAGTCACAGAGGCATTTTTTTGTATATTGCTAGCAAATTCAGCCATTATATTGGGTGCTACACCCGACCAATCTTGGGCGCTCAGAAAATGCGGGTTACTTGCAATTAAGCTTAAAGATTTAACTTTATGTGGATATTTTTCAGCTAAACGTAAAGCGAGCGCGCCACCTAAAGACCACCCAATTAGATGACTAGGTTTTTCAGGTACAGCTAACGCTAATTCATCAACCAAAGCCTCTAAAGCATAAGGCTGAAGGGTTTCACTTCGACCATGACCTGGCAAATCAAGGCAGATCACTTCCCAATCAACAGCTAAGTGCTCAGCAAAAACACGCCATAAGCCACTATGCATTGCCCAACCATGCAACATCACGACCGGCTCACCTTGCCCATAGATTTCTTTATGCAGATAAGTCACAGAGAAATCTCGGCCAAAGCACTCAATAATTGATCCACATGCGCGATATCATGCGCAGCGGAAAAGGTAATGCGCAATCGCGCACTACCCTGAGCAACGGTCGGAGGACGTATGGCACTCACCCAGATCCCTTGCCCTAACAAAGCAGCACTTGCTTGCATCGCTTTTTGGCTCTCACCTAAGATAATAGGTTGAATGGCCGATGCAGACGGCATTAAATGCAAACCCAACTGCTCAGCTCCGCGCCTAAAATGCGCAATCAACTGATGCAACTTAGCCCGACGCCAAGCATCAGCTTGCAACAAGCGCAAACTGGTTCGCGTTGCTGCCGCAATGGCAGGCGGTAAGGCGGTAGTATAAATATAGGTGCGCGACTTCTGAATCAAAGTTTCGATTAAAACTTCAGAACCGGCAACAAACGCCCCACTGGTTCCAAATGCCTTACCAAAGGTACCCACGAGCAAAGGTACTTGCTCCTGAGTTAACTGGCATTGCTCAACAATACCGCCACCCGATTGCCCCAAAACACCAAAACCATGCGCATCATCAACTAATAACAACGCACCTTGTTGTTTGGCGAGCACAGTTAAATCAGGCAAGCAAGCCACATCACCATCCATACTAAACACGCCATCGGTGACAATCATGGCATTTTGTTGCGCCGCTTGCCCTTGCATTTTTAATTGCAAATTATGCAAATCATTATGCAAATAACGCTTAAATGTAGCGCCCGACAGCAAACCACCATCGAGCAAAGAAGCATGATTTAATTTATCCTCATAAACCACATCACCTTTAGCCATCAGACCCGCTATCGCACCTAAATTAGCCATATAGCCGGTAGAAAACAATAATGCCCGTTCGCGCCCAGTAAAATCAGCCAACTCTTCTTCTAAAGCATGATGCTCAAGGCCATGACCACACACTAAATGCGCAGAACCACTACCAACACCATAACGATCAGCCGCGGCTTTAAAGGCTTGAATCACCTCAGGATGATTAGCCAAGCCCAAATAATCATTGCTACAAAAGTTCAATACTTGCTGTCCATCGACCTGCAAATAAATGCCTTGCGCAGAATCTATAACGCGTCTGGAGCGATATAAATCAGCTTGCTTTAATTGCTCCAGTGCTGCGTGTAATTGCTTATCTTTTACTGTCATGCACTTACGCGTAGCTTGATCCAGCAGAACGCACACCTAAACGCTCAAATAAAGCCAAATCATGATTAGTCATTGGATTGTCGGTGGTTAATAACTTATCGCCATAAAAAATAGAGTTGGCACCCGCAAAGAAACACATCGCCTGCATTTCATCTGACATATCATTGCGCCCTGCTGATAATCTAACGCGTGATAAAGGCATTAAAATACGCGCTACCGCAATCATACGAATAAACATCAAAGGATCTAATGTTTCAGAGCCCATTAATGGCGTACCCTCCACTTGTACCAACATATTAATTGGCACACTTTCTGGGTGTTTAGGTAAATTAGCTAATTCAATTAATAATTTAGACCGGTCCGTTTCATTTTCGCCCATGCCTACGATCCCACCACAACAAACATTAATACCGGCATCACGCACACGACCCAGTGTATCCAAACGATCTTGATAAGTTCTGGTGGTAATAACTTCAGAATAATAATCTTCTGAAGTATCCAAATTATGATTGTAATAATCTAAGCCGCCTTCTTTCAGCGTTTTAGTTTGTTGATCAGTTAACATGCCCAAAGTCACGCAGGTTTCCATGCCCATTGCTTTCACACCTTTGACCATTTCCACGACACGATCGACATCTTTATCTTTAGGGCTACGCCATGCCGCGCCCATACAAAAACGTGACGCACCTTGATCTTTAGCATTTTGCGCTGCCTTTAAAACTTCATCAATAGGCATGAGTGCTTCGGGCGTTAAATCAGCATCATAACGCGCACTTTGTGGACAATAACCGCAATCCTCGGAACAAGAACCGGTTTTAATACTTAATAAACTGCTGATCTGCACTTCGTTCGGATCAAAATGAGCGCGATGGCTTGTATGTGCTTGAAAAAGCAAATCATTAAACGGCTGAGCAAATAAAGCATTGACTTCATCTAATTGCCAATCATGGCGCAACACGGCATGATTATTGATTGAATCTGCTGACATTCTGTTAATCTCCAAGGTCTGGACTATAGTTAGATGATGACGACTTAATATTGATCAACCTAACATGATAAAAACGGTAAACAAGTGGTTCGACATTATACAATATAGTTTGCTTTCGACTAGCTGTATCTTATGTAACAAAGCTGGAATGAAGCACATAGATTTGTGCGCAGCTTGCTATGATGCATTGGAAAAAATAGAAGATCAGTGTTATTGCTGCGCAAAACCTTTTGCCGTTCAAAGTTTAACACCCCGACTTTGCGGGCAATGCCAAAAGAACCCACCGGCTTTTAACAAAACCTACAGTCCTTTTATTCATCAAGGCGCAATGCGCTATTTAATTAATCAACTGAAATTTAATGGTGCGTACAAAAACTCACGACTACTAGGCTTATTACTTGCTGACTATCTCAATAAAAATGCCGAATTGCCCGAGCTTATTATGCCCATTCCTTTGCATACCAATCGATACAAACAAAGAGGCTTTAATCAAACGCACGAAATAGCAAAGACTATCGCTAAAGAGCTCAACTTAGCTATCGACCTATCCAGTTGCCGGCGAATAAAAAACACCCCCCACCAAATCTCACTGACCGCCAAACAAAGACGTAAAAATATTAACAATGCATTTCAACTAACCAAACTACCAAAGGTTAATCATATTGCCATTTTAGATGACGTCATGACCACAGGTGCCACTGCCAATGAGCTTGCTAGATTATTAAAATCAGCCGGAATTAATCGGGTAGATGTGTGGCTTTGTGCGCGCGCAAAAATGGATCAATAAGTGCGATAGTTCGACCGATGGCCCCATTATTTTTTTCCACGAAAACCTGTGCATTACTAATTAAACGCCGCTTTTCTTGAGGGTCCTCGATCATCTGCGTAATGGCCAGCACTATATCTGACTCAGTAGCACATTGAATCGCACCTTGCGCCTCAAGCAATTGCTTTGCAAGCAGTTCAACGTTTTGCATATAAGGACCAAACATCACAGGCACACCTAATAAAATCGGTTCAAAAATATTATGCCCACCAACAGGCACCATACTTCCAGCAACAAAACTAAAATCCGCCAAGGCATACATTTGCTTTAACTCACCGAGCGTATCAACCAAATAGACGTCAATAACTGAATCACAAGATTTATGCTCGGTTCGCGCCAGCACATTCAGCTTATTTTTTAAGCATAATTTTTTAATTTCTGAGGCACGCTTAGGCTGACGCGGCACTAACACCAGCAAAAGTTCGGGGAATTTCGATTTTAAACGTCGATAAACCTGCAAAAAAATCTCATCCTCACCGGCATGAGTACTACCTACAACAAATACTTGACGACCTGGTAATAAAGCTTGTTTTACTTGCTTCATGGAAACTTTAAGGGTATCGGCAATAGGCATATCGAGCTTAATATTACCTGAAATGCTAATTTTTTCTGCCAAGACACCAATCTCCTGATAACGACGTGCATCCAATGAGGTTTGCACGACAACGCCCGAAATCCCAGCAAAAGCCTTAGCCAAAAAACCCTTTAATTTAACATAGCCCTTACGCGACTTTTCCGTTAACCGCGCATTAACAATAAATAAAGGAATCTCATGCTGATTACACCTGGCAAATAAAACAGGCCAAATTTCAGTCTCCATAATAATGGCGATCCTAGGCTGAAAATGCTTAATAAATCGCTCCACAGCTCTCGGCATATCATAAGGCAAATAAACATGCTCCACCTGGCCATCCTGCAAGGCACGCACACGCTCATAACCAGCCGCCGTCCCGGTCGTGACTAAAACTTTATAAGGGTAGTTTTTGCGTAAATATTCAATTAACACATGCGCCGCTTCGACCTCTCCGACTGAGGCGGCATGTAACCAAACAACACCTTGCGCATGCTTTTGCGTATAAAAACCTAAACACTCATAAAAGCGCGCATTAAAGTTCTGCGACTTTAAGCCTTTAAAATAGCGAAACACCAACAAAAAAGGTAATAGTAGATAAAATAAAGCAACATAAAAATAATACATGACTCAATTATCCACAATCAGTGACTGATTAAAATACTAGGGAATTTGTCGCTACCAGCGACCAGAGAACAGTATAGTCAGAATGATATACTGAAAAAAATAATAAACTGAACCGTAAGCTACGGTAAACTTAGTGTTACTGATGTAACTATAAATAATCACACCAGTAAACTTAAAGACCTAATTACTTAGGCTTCTGCAACAACCTGAACATTAACGGTTGCGGTTACATCAGCATGAAGATTAACGTCGATAGCATAACTGCCAATTTGACGAATAATACCTGCTGGTAAACGTACTTCGCTTTTATTAACGGCTACGCCGGCTGCTGTCATTGCATCAGCAATATCATGCGTGCCAACAGAACCGAATAATTTACCTTCATCGCCCGCCTTATGAGCAATAACAACCTCAATTTTACCTAGTGCAGTTGCTCTAGCTTGTGCGCCAGCTAATTTTTCAGCAGCAGCTTTTTCAAGTTCTGCTCTACGAGCTTCAAATTCAGCAACTTTTTGTGCTGTTGCCATGACAGCTTTTAATTGTGGAATAAGGAAATTTCTAGCATATCCAGATTTCACATTTACTTTATCACCTAGATTACCTAAGTTTACAACTTTCTCAAGAAGGATAACTTCCATCTTATAATCCTCATAATTTATCGGTATACCGATTCCACCGCATATTTAAATGCTCGATGGGGGTTTTATGTTTTTCGTAAATTCAACCAAGTATCACTGAGACCAATAATCGCGACCGGCACAACCAGATGCGGCACAACAAATATCAACATATAAAAAAGCGGCAATAAAAAACGCTTTGCTTTTGTGGCTGATATTAATGCATGGGCAATAGCCGTACCAATAAAGGCATACAACATAAATAAAATAACACCTATGTTCCAAGCTATCTCAGAAATTACACCATCTGTGACCATAGCGACAATAAATACACACACTGTCGTTATAGTAAATCGTAAAGGCATGCGCAAAGAAAGATACTCGACACCAAAGCCACCTGGATTATATAAATTTGCTTGCCACCAACGAGCTAACAACAAACCCAATAACAAGCCAGTGACTGACCCTGTTGCAAGAATACCGGTCATATATTGAGCGAGCATGGCAATTGTTTGCTTAACTTGCTCTACAGGCGCATCAGATGCTTGCATCATAGGTTCAATCATGAGATTCAAAACTGACTGCCAATAAACAGCAGGATCTTGAGCAAACAAATAAAAACCTAAAATAGCTAATGCACCCAGTACCGAGGAAATTTCTAATGCCAGAGACAAATGACGCCCCTCACGCAACACTATAGAAAGCAACCAAACAGGTAACCACAAAATAAGTGCATAACCGAAGGCAAATTGATAATTACCTAAAACTATAACACCTAGAATAGCAGCAGCAACACACGCACTCAACAAAACTAACAAGCCTTCGTACCATCCACGACGCAATGTTACCAATGCTACCGTAGCTGAACTTACAATACTGACAGGAGGCATTAGTAAAGATAGCAATGCTAAAGAAGAGGCAACAGCCATGGCCTGCATTCTTCCTTTCATAATATAACTGGCTAAAAATTTCACTAATGCCGACCTTATATTTTAATTATTCGTGCGCATCACAAAAAGGCACCAAAGCAATATAACGCGCGCGTTTAATAGCGGTTGTTATTTGTCTTTGATTTTTTGCACTTGTGCCAGTAATACGGCTTGGCACAATTTTGCCTGTTTCAGTTACGAATTCACTTAGCATATCGATGTTTTTATAATCAATTGCATTTGCTTCACCTGCTTCACCAAAAGCATATTGCTTTTTGCGTCTCATTTGACGTGCCATGAGCTATCCCCTATGTATTTATTAAATTATTCAGAATCAGACGCTTCAGAATCAGTTTTTTCTTCTGATGCGTCTTCTGCTACTGTAGCTACTGGTTTCTCGGCATATTTAGCTTGTTCAGCAGTTTCAGTTGCAATCACTGATGCTTCTGTAATCGCAGCTTTTCTTAGTAAAGTCATGCTACGTAGCACAGCATCATTAAAACGGAAACTACTTTCTAACTCTGCAAGAGTTGCTTGATCACACTCAATATTCATTAATACATAGTGTGCTTTTTGCAGTTTCTTAATTGGGTAAGCAAGATGCCTACGACCCCAATCTTCAAGACGGTGGATAGCTCCTGACGCGCCTTCAATAGTTGCACGATAACGATCTATCATGGCAGGTACTTGAGAGCTCTGATCAGGATGAACTAAAAAGACAATTTCATAATGTCGCATAATTTTCCTTTCGGGTTATAGCCTTCTATCAGTATTTGACAGTAAGACAAGGAGGGCGTTTAAACCCCATTAAAAGCCCTCAATTATAGTTTATATTCAACTAATTGCAAAGTAGTTTCTATAATTATGGGCAAACTAGGCCAACATAAAACAATCTTATTTACACATAATAACTAAACTATTTTGCAAGCAAGCTATCAGGTAGAATACCGCTAATTACTACCCTTTGAGATTTTCTTGCACATGAAAAAAATTGAACTTCTATCCCCAGCAGGCACTTTAAAAAACATGCGCTATGCTTTCGCTTATGGTGCTGACGCCGTTTATGCAGGACAACCGCGATACAGCCTGCGTGTGCGCAACAATGACTTTCTTGATGAAAATCTCGCCACAGGTATTGCCGAGGCACATGCCTTAGGAAAAAAATTCTTTTTAGCCGCTAATGTCATTCCACATAACACCAAAGTTAAAACTTTTATCACAGATATTGCGCCTATTGTTGCCATGAGACCTGATGCACTGATTATGGCAGACCCCGGCTTAATTATGCTGGCTAGAGAACAATGGCCAGATATGCCGATACACTTATCTGTACAAGCAAATACAGTTAATTTCGCTGCCGTTAAATTCTGGCAAAAAATGGGGGTAGAGCGCATTATCCTATCGCGCGAACTTTCTTTAGATGAAATTGCTGAAATTCGTCAAGAATGCCCTGATATGGAACTTGAAGTTTTTGTTCATGGCGCTCTATGCATTGCTTACTCGGGTCGCTGCTTACTATCTGGCTACTTTAATCATCGCGACCCTAATCAAGGCACATGCACCAACGCCTGTCGCTGGAAATATGACACCAAACCCGCGCATGAAAATGCTGAAGGTGATTTTGTCTTAGAGGGTGGGACAATCTCGATGAACGATCTAAATTCTGCCACAGCAAGCTGTGGTGGCGCGGCACGCCACCCACTCGCTGATGAGGTGTATTTTTTAGAAGAAGAAGGTCGCCCTGGCGAACTGATGCCGGTTATGGAAGACGAGCATGGCACTTATATAATGAACTCCAAAGATTTACGCGCCATAGAACACGTGCAGCGCCTTGTTGAGATTGGCGTCGATAGCTTAAAAATTGAAGGCCGCACTAAGTCGCATTATTATGTGGCTAGAACAGCACAAACCTACAAGCAAGCGATTAATGATGCCTTAGCTGGTAAAGCCTTTCAAGCCGAGCTGATTGGTGTTTTAGAAAACCTTGCTAATCGCGGCTATACCGATGGCTTTTATCAGCGTCATCATACTCATGAGCAGCAAAATTACATCACCGGCTATTCTAAAAGTCACCAACAACAGTTCTGCGGCGAAATAAGCAACTACGATGAAAGCACCGGCATAGCTGAAATTTTAGTTAAAAATAAATTCTCTGTCGGAGATAAACTCGAGTTTATACATCCTGATGGAAATCATGATATTATCGTGGAACGCATGGAAGACATGCACGGCAATGAAATGCATGAAGCATCAGGTGGCGGCTATCAGGTAAAAATCCCCCTACCCGCCTGCACTAATAAACTTGGCCTATTGGCGCGCTATATTTAAACAAAAAGGAATTCTTTCGATATCCTCCTTTGTACTTAAAATCTTTGCATAAAACTATTCTAAATCTAAAAATATGAAAATTGAACTCGCTAATCCACGTGGATTCTGTGCTGGCGTAGACCGCGCTATTGAAATCGTAGATCGTGCCATTGAAGCCTTTGGTGCACCCATTTATGTCCGCCATGAAGTAGTGCATAACCGTACTGTTGTCGAAGGCCTACGAGCAAAAGGAGCTATTTTTATCGAAGAACTGAGCGATGTGCCCGAAGGCTCTTATCTTATTTTCAGCGCACATGGCGTGTCGAAAAAAGTACAAAAAGAAGCCATAGAAAGAAAACTGACTGTTTTCGATGCAACCTGCCCTTTAGTGACCAAAGTACATATCCAAGTAGCTAAACATGCCAAAGCAGACAGGGAAGTTTTTCTTATTGGCCATGCTGGCCACCCTGAAGTTGAAGGTACTATGGGGCAATATGAAAAATGCACTGAACATGGCGCTATTTATCTTGTCGAAACACCCGAAGATGTCAGAACAGTGAAAGTCAACAATCCTGAAAATTTGGCTTATGTAACACAAACCACACTGTCCATGACTGATACACAAATTATGGTTGACGCATTACATGAGCACTTTCCTTCGATTCAAGAACAAAAGAAAGATGACATTTGCTATGCCACGCAAAATCGCCAAGATGCAGTGCATGACCTTGCCGAGACGTCTGATATTATCTTGGTTGTTGGCTCTACTAACAGCTCTAATTCAAACCGTTTAAGAGAAATTGCCGAGCAATTAGGCAAGCCAGCTTACCTAATTGATACCGCTCAAGACATGCAAGAAGAATGGTTTGCTGGCGCTGATGTAGTGGGGGTAACAGCGGGGGCTTCAGCACCCGAAGTATTAGTACAAGAAGTGATCAAACAATTACAAGCATGGGGCGGAGAAACCGCTATAGAAAACCTAGGCATTGAAGAAAAAGTGGTCTTTACTTTACCCAAAGAACTAAAGATGCACATGGATAATCGTTAATTAAAATCTAAACAAAGCGCCACAGATCAACCGTAGCGCTTTGCTAAATCGCGTCTATTTTGCAATATGTAGTTTTGGTTAACCCTGTTGGTGTATGCACCGTTCCTACAGGCTTTTAGCAGGAATCTATTAACAACCCTTAGACTCTCAATAAAAAAACCTCGGGAATGACCAAAGCTTTAATAAGCTACGACTTATAATGTAGACTGAATTTAACCTAACGATTTTCAATTAACTTAAGAAATTCGCTTTCAGAAATAATATCCTTATTATTCTCGACTCTATCTAAATACACCAAGCCATCCAGATGGTCATATTCGTGCTGAAATACCCGAGCCACAAAACCACTTAAATTCTGAGTCTCTGCTTTTCCGAGTTCATTTGTATAATGCACTTTAATATCTTTATACCTAGGCACTTTTGCGCGGATACCCGGAATACTTAAACACCCTTCCCAGTCTTTCTCTCGCACCTCACTCAAAGACTCAAAACTAGGGTTAATCATCAGCGTCGGCTCCATTTTCGGTGCATACGGATAACGTACTGATGGTCTCGAAGCGATAATCAGCATCCGCCAAGAAGCGGAAATCTGTGGCGCAGCCAAACCGACACCGCTAGTACTTGCTAGGCTAATAAATAAATCACCAATAACCTCCTGCATTTCAGGTGCATCAATATCTTGCACTTCTTGCGCGCGCAAGCGTAATACTTTTGCACCTAATTGAGCAATTTCTCGCACCTTACTCATACAGAAAACGCCACTTCATAGCCGGTAAATTTACGAATATTGATCACACCGGTATCCAGTAGTAAATACTGCCCTTTAATACCATGCAACACACCCTCAACTACTGGATTTTTATCAAAATTAAAAGATTTAATTTTGCTAGGGTACTGATCTACCGGGTAATGAATATCGATCACCTGCTGCGCCAACAAAAACTCAATAGCCTGCTCACCAAACTGTTTTTTTAACGCTTTTAAGCGCTCCTGAACAAGCATCACCAACTCATCACGTTTAGCTATTAAATCAACATCATCCTGACCATTTTTCAACATCTTCTGCCAACTGGTCTTATCACTTATATGCTCCGCAATAATAACCTCAACCAAGCCTGACAAATAACGTGACTGCACTTTAAAAATCGGCAAAGCCTGAACAGCGCCCTGATCTATCCAACGCGTTGGCACTTGTGTATGCCTTGTAATGCCGACTTTAACGCCTGATGAATTAGCCAAATACACATAATGCGGCTGAAAACAAAACGCCTCACCCCACGAAGGCTCTCTGCAAGTTCCCGCCGCATAATGACAAGCCTCTGGTTTCATAATACACATATCGCATTGCGCTAACGAAATAAAGCAGGGATAACAAAAGCCCTGATTAAAGCTTTTATTAATGGCCCGCTGACAGTGCACACAAGCAATATTACCCGTATAGCTCAGTTTTATCTTTTTACCGATAAAAGGATTTAATTCGATTAACTGCTCACCTAGCGGTAACTGATATTTAACGGGTGCTTGCAATTCAGTTAGCATTTTTCGCAATGTACCTAGCACTTCAACTCTCCAAAACTTCAATAATTTCACAACAATTAGCGCTCAAAGTATAAAGAATATGGGTATAATTACATAGTTATTAATTTCCCAACATAAGAGAAATCGCATGTCATTTACAAACGTTAAACCCGGCAAAGATGTCCCTAGCGACATCAATGTCATTATTGAAATCCCTGCATACAGCGATCCAGTTAAATATGAAGTCGATAAAGAGACAGGCGCTTTAACAGTAGACCGTTTTATGGGCACAGCGATGCAGTACCCAGCAAACTATGGTTATGTGCCACACACTTTATCGGATGACGGCGACCCAGTTGATGTATTAGTTATCACACCACACCCCATCTTAAGTGGCAGTGTTATTCGTTGTCGTCCGATTGGCGTTTTGAAAATGTCTGACGAAGCAGGCGAAGATGCAAAAATCTTAGCGGTGCCAATACAGAAGCTGACTCAGTACTACAATAAAATCGAAACTTACCTAGACTTCCCAGAAGCAGATTTAGATAAAATCGCGCATTTCTTTGAACATTACAAAGATTTAGAAAAAGGTAAGTGGGTTAAAATTGAAGGCTGGGAAGGCATTGAATCTGCTGAAGCTGAAATCTTATCTAGTATTGAGCGTTACAACAATACTACTCAAAAACCTGCGTTCTAAGATTTAAACGCATACAGCAATATAAAACTTTAGCTGTGCCTTGCACTTTAAGCACAGCTAAAACCTTTGGCTATAGACTATAACCATCGGTATTTTTCGCTACCCAACGACGTTGATCACTGGCTAATATCTCTTTCTTCCAGAAAGGCACTTTAGACTTTAACGCTTCCATAATAAAACGCCCCGCATCAAAAGCATCGCCCCGATGCACCGACCAAACAGCGACTAGCACCAAAACATCATCAGGGAAAACATCACCGACACGATGCATTACTAAAACATCCAATAAAGCCCACTGCTGGCCAGCCTCTTGCACCACTGCATCCAACTGCTTTTCCGTCATACCTGGATAATGCTCTAAGGTCATGCCTTTCACTAGCTCGCCCTCATTAAAATCACGCATCGTACCAATGAAAATATTAGTTGCACCATATTTCCCCGATAAGGCTTGCTGCTTTTCTTGATAAGCCTGAACCTCAGCAAAGGGATCAAACTCCATAGCCACAATTTTAATCATATTACCCTCCGGTCACTGGCGGAAAGAAAGCCACCTCATCACCGTCCGCAACGGCACAGTCTAAGGCAACATATTCCATATTCAACGCAGCCAAGGTATTTTCAGGCATAACGTGTAATTGAGTTGCTTTTGCCCACACATCGGCCACACTTAAATCTTGCTCAAATGCCAGGGTATCTTCAGAACGCCCCAACAACTCTTTTAAACTTGCAAAATAACGCACTTTTATCGACACAATTATTCACTCAATCAGCAAAACAATAGATAATATAGAGATACTTTCATGTACACCTTTCTATATCATGACAAAACTCACTCATTTCAATCAATCCGGCGAAGCCCACATGGTTGACGTTGGTCAAAAAGCCATCACCCAACGCACGGCCGTGACCAGTGGCTATATCGAAATGTTACCCAGTACCTTAGCATTAATTCAAAGTGGCGCACATAAAAAAGGCGACGTACTCTCCATTGCCCGTATTGCTGGCATTATGGCCAGCAAAAGAACAGCCGATCTGATTCCTCTCTGCCACCCACTGCCCCTTACCCATGTCGAAGTCACTTTTCATACCGACCCAGAAAACAATCGAGTGCACTGCCAGACAACCGTAAAAACCAACGGTCAAACAGGTGTAGAAATGGAAGCACTCACCGCCACGCAAATCGCCTTACTGACTATTTACGATATGTGTAAAGCCGTGGATCGGGGCATGTGCATTCAAAACGTACGCCTCGAAGAAAAATCAGGGGGTAAATCTGGCCAATGGCAACGCAGTACCTCTGATTAATCCGGTGAATTATTTTACCGACGCGCTAGTAGGAGCGATACAGCTTTTATTACAATTCAACCCCGAAGTATATTTTATTGTTTGGACTTCTTTAAAAATTGCACTCATAGCAACAGCACTGGCCGCCAGTTTAGCTATTCCTGCGGGGATTTATATTGCTATTAATGAATTTATCGGCAAACGCTTATTATTACAACTACTGAACACACTAATGGCCATGCCAACGGTAATGATCGGCTTAATTTTTTATGGCCTACTGAGTCGCCGAGGAATATTCGGTGATTATGGGCTTTTATACACCGAAACCGCGTTAATATTAGGCGAAGCTAGCTTAATTTTACCGATTATTATTAATATGACCGTCGTCGCTGTACAGTCAGCTGATAACCGCCTGCTGCCCACCCTAAAATCTTTAGGTGCTAAGCAAGCACAATTAGTATTGCCGCTACTAACCGAGTTACGTTACGTTATTCTCGCTGCAATCATTACCGGTTTTGGCCGCGCCATTGGCGAAGTAGGTGCCGCCATGATGCTAGGTGGAAATATACACGGCGTTACGCGCACTATGACCACTGCCATTGCACTAGAAACAAGTAAAGGCGACTTTGTCCTAGGCTTGGCACTCGGCATCGTCTTATTAAGTGTAGCCTTTGGTGTGAATTTTATACTACAACAACTTACACCAGAAAATAGCCACTAACAGTGACTTGATTATTTATAACGCACAAAGAAAAACTAATATGCCTAATTCAAAAACCTACCTCACTGTACCTTATGCAGAAAAAGATGCTGCAAAAGCACTAGGCGCAAAATGGGATGCCGCACAAAAGAAGTGGTATGCGCCGGCAGGAGCTAATTTAAGTAGCTTTGCCAAGTGGCAAACAGAAGCACCTAGCAACGCCACTAAATCATCAAAGCCAAAGACACAGAGCTCAACTAATAAAATATTACTTGGCGTGGTGACATCGGCAAAAGATAAAAAATTTATTGCCTACAGCGGCGATCAGCCGCCTTGGATTTAATACGCATACTGGACGCTAAAAAACAGCACATCAAATGAACACACTAAAATACTTAAGCGGCTATCCTGCGCCAGTAAAAGAGCAAGTACAGAGGCTAATTAGCAACAACACACTCGGCGAATTCCTGCTAAAAAAGTATCCTGCTGCCCATGAAATCAGAAGCGATAAAGCACTTTACGCTTATGTTATGAGCTTAAAAAACCAATTTATTCGCAAATCTGAGCCACTAAGTAAAGTAGTTTATGACGACAAGCTCGATGTATTACATCAGGCATTAGGCTTACATTCTTTTGTTGCTAGGGTTCAAGGCGGTAAATTAAAAGCAAAAAATGAAATTCGGATAGGCTCAGTATTTAAAAAAGTACCTATAGAATTTTTAAAAATGATCACCGTCCATGAATTGGCGCATATAAAGGAAAAACAGCACAATAAGGCCTTTTATCAATTATGTCAGCATATGGAACCGCATTATCACCAATTAGAATTTGATATGCGCCTGTATCTGACTTACTTGGACCTTACTGGAAAACTTTACTAAGCTGATAACCCAATTGATATAGCCACGTGAAATGACTTGTTAATGCGATAACATCTTCTTATGCGTATGAATGGACATCAAAATGCCAAAGCCTGCAAACAAGGTGACCATTGATGTCCCGCCATAACTAATTAAAGGCAAAGGTACGCCGACCACCGGCAAAATCCCGATAACCATACCGATATTAACAAACACATAAACAAAGAACGTACACACCAAACTACCTGCAAGCAAGCGACTATAGGTGTCCTGCGCTTGCACAGCAATATACAAACCGCGGGCAATAATCAATAAATAGATAGCGAGCAAACCTAAGCAACCGACCAAACCAAATTCTTCGGCAAAAACGGCAAAAATAAAATCGGTTGAACTTTCGGGCAAAAAATCCAAGTGTGACTGGGTATTACCCTGCCATCCCTTTCCGTAAGGTCCGCCGGAGCCTATGGCAATTTTAGATTGGATAATATGATAGCCCTTGCCCATAGGATCAGCCTCTGGATTCAAAAAAGTCAGCACTCGATCCTTTTGATAGCCGCGCATAAAAAATTGCCAATAAAGAGGAGTAAGCGCGCTCAAGCCAAGAATAGTAACCAGCAAAAAGCGCCAAGAAAGACCGGCAAAATACAAAACAGAGGCACCGGAACTTGCCACTAATAAAGATGTCCCTAAATCCGGCTGACGCACAATTAATAGCGTAGGAATCACGATAAAAAGCGTGGCTATGCCTATATGTCGCCATTTAGGCGGTATATCATGCCTCGCTAAATACCACGCAACCATCATTGGCGTGGTAATTTTAATCATTTCTGACGGTTGAAAACGAAACAACCCCAAATCTAACCAGCGCTGCGCCCCCTTGCCCACATCGCCTACCAGTAAAACAGCCATTAATAAAACCACCCCTAAACTATACAAAGGTACTGAATAACGCTGGAATTGACGCGGATTAATATGCGCTAACACAATCATCAAAAAACCAGCAATCGCCATACGCGCCGCTTGACGTATCAGCAAGGCGGTTTCTTTGTTACCCGTGCTATATAGCATCATAAAACTCAAAACCAACAATAAGAGCAAACCCATTAGCAAAGGAATATCTACATGCAATTTACGTAACAAACTACCAAGCAAAGAATGCTCCTTAAACTGCTCCGCTCTTAACTCCACCTTCATCGCTTATTACCTGCGTTCAAATACTTTTTAATAACCTCGGCCGCAATAGGTGCAGCAATGGAACTACCATGACTACCATGCTCGGCTATCACCGCCACAGCAATTTTAGGATTGTCTGCGGGGGCAAAAGCAATAAATAAGGCATGATCTCGCATATTGAATTCGATCTCTGCCTCATCATACTCTTCGTCTTGTTTGATCGTATAAACCTGCGCAGTTCCGGTTTTTCCGGCGATCTGATAGTCAATGCCTTCAGCAATTCTTTTTGCCGTTCCTTTCGCCGAGTGCACAACGCGCACCATAGCATTAATAATATCCTGAACATTTCCAGCTTTTAAATCGATGCGCTCCTGTGCTGGGCGTTCGATCTCAACCGATCGGTTTTGATAGTCAATGCGCTCCGCCAAATACGGTGCGACAACTTGCCCGCGTTTAGCTAAAGTACCGGTCGCTCGCGCCAATTGCAAAGGAGTGACCTGAGCAAATCCTTGCCCTATCCCTGTAATCAAAGTCTCGCCAGGATACCATACTTGCTCACGATGAATACGCTTCCACTCTCTTGACGGCAATAGGCCGGATTTTTCACCGTTCAAATCAATGCCTGTTTCTTGGCCAAAGCCAAATTTATGCAAAAACTCTGACATTTTATCTATTCCTAATGCCAGCGACAGATCGTAAAAATAGACATCACAGGACTGAGTAATAGCCTCATCTAAATCGACCTTGCCATGCCCCCATTTTTTCCAATCTCGGTATTTATGATCCTTATTCGGCAAGCGATAATACCCGGGGCAAAATATCGTCTGATGTGTATGGGTAATGTTATTTTCTAAGCCCGCTAGACCAATAAAGGGTTTTAATGTTGACCCTGGTGGATATTGACCACGCAAAACACGGTCAAATAGCGGCTTATTTTTAGAATTATTCAGCCGATCATAATCGTTATAACTAATACCTGTGACAAACAAATTAGGGTCAAAACTCGCTTTACTCACCTGAACTAAAACACCCCCCGTATCTAAATCAAGCGCCACTACAGCGCCGTTATATTCAGCTAAGGCATCGTAAGCAGTGCGCTGTAACTCCATATCAATGGTTAAATAAATATCTGCGCCTGGTATCGAATCAATTCTACCTAACTCGTTAATAGGCTTACCTTGGGCATTCGCCTCTAATTCCGCATAACCTGCATGTCCGCGTAAAACATCTTCATAGGCCAGCTCAATACCTGTTTTACCTATGGTATACATGGAGCGGTATTCTGCTTCAGGCAATGTTTTTAGTTCGCTTTCATTAATGCGCCCAACATAACCGACAAGATGTGCTGTTAACTCAGCAAAGGGGTAATGACGTAATAACCGAGCATGAATATCAACACCTGGAAAGGTATGACGCAACACGGCAAATTTAGCAACCTCAGCCTTATTAAGCTGCAATAGCAAAGGGATGCTATCAAAATGCTTGTAGTGCTTTCTTTGCTTATTAAAGGCTGCAATTTTTTCCTGTGGAATACTTAACGCCAATTGCAATCGCTGCAAAGTATCATCCATATTAGGCACTTCATCAGGAATAAGCTCTAAGCTGTAAAAAGCCAAATTTTCCGCGAGAACTTGGCCATGCTTATCATAAATAATACCTCGAGTAGGCGGTATTGAAGACACTTTAATTCGGTTATTGGTCGCCATATTATGATAAAGCTTATGCCCTAGTACTTGTAAATAAACTAGACGACCAACCAAGCCTGCAACTAGCAGCAACATAAATGCAAATAGGATGACAGCTCGACTTAAAAAAATGCGATTTTCTAAAAATCGATCTTTAATTACCTGATAACGATGCATAACTACCTAATACTTTACTATTGACGCAAGGACAGAGCACACACTCATCGTTGCACACCCAGCAAGCATTATGAACCGCGCCATTGCTATTAAATTTTTTAGACAATGTGTATGTTACGCAATAATAAACTGACTACTGGCCAAACGACAGCCCCAGTAAGAACTGGCAACCAAAAATTTATCGACACCGTTTGATGATTAATATTTTCGATCCAAAAAATCATAACTCGAGCGAGCAACAAGAAAGCAAAAACAGCCAAGCTCTGCTGAATAATAGGATACTGCCGTATACGCTTATGTTGCTTTACACCAAGAAAAACACTGAGCGCATAAGCCAATGCATACTGTCCCAGTAATTGCCCGGTAAGCACATCGACTAATAAACCAACCAGCCACGCCTTTCCAACACCAGCTGTTTCTGGCGCAGCAAGCGTCCAATAAATTAAAGTCAAAAGTACCCAGTCAGGTGCCGCCATCAAAAAAGGAGCCGCCCACGGCGTAATATTCAATGCCATAGCAACGGCAATGGTTAGCCAATAAGCAATCAGTATCGGTAATTTAATCTTGGCCATGCTCTTGTCCACTCGGTGGATTATTTAAAGGAATAACCTGGCTATTACTCCAAACAATTAGCAGTTCTCGACTGGTATTCAAGGCCGCAGTTGGTGTAGCCTGTATAACTGCAAAAGGTTTATCAGGCTGTTCAACAAAAGACTCAACCACCGCAACAGGATAGCCTTGCGGAAAAACGCCCCCTAAACCAGAAGTAATTAATAAGTCACCGGGCACTATATCGGCATTATTAGGCAAAAAAGGTAAATTTAGCTTATTTAACTGACCACTACCGATCGCAATAGTATGCAAGCCATTGCGATTAACCTGCACAGGAATGGCATGATTTGGATCCGTAATTAAAATAATCTCCGAGCTCAGAGGCAAAGCCTTAACCACTTGCCCAACGATACCATTTGCATCCAACACCGGCTGCCCAGCATATACGCCAAATCGACTGCCTTTATTGACGACAACCACATGCTCATAGGGAGCAAGATTAACCGACAACAATTCAGCAATCAAAACCTGTTCACCTAATTTAAAGGAGCTATCTAACAAGGAGCGTAAGCGAATATTTTCTTTCTCCAAGGCCGAAAATTTCAATAACCTTGCGCTATTAATCAATTGCTGTTGCTTTAATACTTTATTTTCACTTAATAGTTGCTCGTAACTTTCAACAGAATCAAGTGCATCATTGAATAAGCGTGTAGGCACATCAACGATATATTGAATCGGATAAACAAAGACCGAAAGAATATTGCGCAAAGGGTTTAACTTATCACTATATTGCTCAGTGACGAGAAAAAAAACAGACAATAAGACCACAATCAAAAAACGCGTATTAATTGAGGGGCCAGTGGCAAATAAAAGTTTTATAGTGTCTACCCTAGCGAAACTGAAGCATTAAAACAAAACAAAATAATGGCATTGAACTAGCCGCAATGACCAAATACTAACTAAATAAGCAATCTTATGCCTGCATTTTATAACCATGAAAGCATAAAAATGGGCATTCCCACTTTAAAAGGAATCTTGAATTCTCATTCAAGCACAAAAAAAACAAGCTCTCTGCCTCCGCTTATCCATGCAGTCCACATTGAAGTTTTGGAATGCGGATTATTTAATAACGAACAAGACAAGACTACTCTAAAGAAAAAGCAGACAAGCCTTTTTCATCTAACATTTCTAATACCATGCCCCCCCCTCGTGCGACACAAGTTAATGGGTCATCAGCAATATAACAAGGCAAACCAGTTTCTTCAGAAATAAGACGGTCTATATCTTTTAATAAAGCGCCGCCACCGGTTAAAACAATGCCTCGCGTAGCCACATCGGCGCCAAGCTCAGGCGGTGTTTGCTCTAAAGCAACTTTAACGGCACCGACGATGCCTGATAAAGGCTCTTGCAAAGCCTCTAAAATCTCATTGCTGTTGAGAGTAAAGCCGCGCGGCACACCTTCTGCCAAATTACGCCCTTTCACCTCAATTTCCATAATTTCACTACCCGGATAGGCCGTGCCTATTTCTTTTTTAATACGCTCAGCCGTTGCTTCACCAATTAAAGTGCCGTAATTTCTACGCACATAATTAATAATTGCCTCATCAAAACGGTCGCCGCCAATGCGCACGGAAGCTGAATAAACAATACCGTTTAAAGAAATAATGGCAACTTCAGAAGTACCACCACCTATATCTAAAACCATAGACCCATGCGCCTCACCAACCGGCATACCGGCGCCAATTGCCGCCGACATAGGCTCTTCAATCAGATACACTTCACGCGCCCCAGCCATCGCCGCAGATTCGCGAATAGCACGACGCTCAACCTGAGTAGAGCCACAGGGCACACAAATTAAAATACGCGGACTCGGCCGGAAAAACTTATTTTCATGCACTTTTTTGATAAATTCGCGCAACATACGTTCGGTTACCGCGAAATCAGCAATCACACCATCTTTTAAAGGACGAATAGCTGTTATATTTCCCGGAGTACGGCCCAACATTAGCTTAGCCTCTGTGCCCACCGCAGCAATCATCTTAGAGCCTCGGACTCTGTCTTCTTTGATGGCAACTACTGAAGGTTCGTTTAAGACTATTCCTTGCCCCGGTATATAGATAAGCGTATTAGCCGTCCCTAAGTCAATTGACAAATCATTTGAAAATAGACCACGAAGTTTATTAAACATTAATTCTTGTTCCTGAACACATAGAAAATCCAACTACTTTATCAATCAATAAGGTATTTGGGCAAGATATAAAGTATCATATTCCGCTATTCGCCTTTATAGAGTCTCAGCAGCACAACCTATGCAAGACGATTAAATTACCTAAGAACCCCACCGAGTAATGGAGTTAAAATGTCGTTAACAGTAGATGATGTTAATAAAATTGCGTATTTAGCGCGTCTGGGCATAGATGCCCAGGACACCGAAGCTTATGCCAAAGACCTCACGGGCATGTTGGAGCTAGTTGCTCAAATGAGCGCAGTCAATACTGATGATGTTATGCCTATGGCACATCCCCTTGATCAGACACAACGCTTACGCCCCGACCTAGTCAGTGAAACCAACAACCGTGAAGCCTTCCAAGCCATTGCGCCGCAAGTTGAAGCAGGCTTATATCTTGTGCCCAAAGTCATTGAATAAGGTAAAAACTCATGCACACTAAAACCATTACCCAACTCGTTAAAGGCTTACGCGCAGGCGACTATTCCAGCCAAGAACTCACCGAAACTTATCTCGCGCGCATTAAACAGCACCAAGATCTAAATAGCTTTATTACCGTGACAGAACATCAAGCGATCGCCGCCGCCAAACAAGCTGATGCGATGCTCGCTGCCGGCGATGCCCCCTCTTTAACTGGGGTACCGATAGCACACAAGGATATTTTTTGCACACTAGGTGTTAAAACCAGTTGCGGTTCAAAAATGCTGGATAATTTCCTCTCGCCTTATAATGCCACTGTCGTGGAAAAATTCAATGCCGCTGGTGCCGTTTCGCTGGGCAAATTGAATATGGATGAATTCGCCATGGGCTCATCCAATGAAACCAGCTTCTATGGTGCAGTCAAAAACCCTTGGGCAACAAATTGCGTACCCGGAGGATCCTCTGGCGGCTCAGCAGCATCCCTTGCAGCACGTTTAATTCCTGGAGCAACAGGTACAGATACCGGAGGCTCTATTCGTCAGCCAGCAGCGCTTTGCGGCATTACCGGTTTAAAACCCACTTATGGCCGCGTATCACGTTATGGCATAATTGCCTATGCTTCCAGTCTAGATCAAGGTGGTCCCATGGCGCAAACCGCTGAAGATGCTGCGCTCATGCTACAAGCGATGGCCGGGTTTGATGCTAAAGATTCCACTAGCGTGGATTGCGCAGTACCTGATTACAGTGCAAACTTAAATAATTCCCTAGCGGGTTTAAAAATTGGCCTGCCTAAAGAATTCTTTGACCAAGCGTTAAACAGCCAGATGGCTGCGGCTATTGAAACAGCTATCAATGAATACAAAAAAATGGGCGCAAAAATCATCGAAGTTTCCATGCCTAATTTAAAACTGGCCATTCCTGCTTATTATGTGATTGCCCCCGCGGAATGTTCAGCCAATCTTTCTCGTCTTGATGGCGTACGCTATGGTTATCGCTGTGAAAATCCTGCTGATTTAAACGACTTATATATACGTTCTCGTGGCGAAGCTTTTGGCACCGAAGTCAAACGTCGCATTTTAGTCGGCACGTATGCCCTATCGGAAGGCTATTACGATGCGTACTATATAAAAGCGCAAAAAATCCGTCGTTTAATTAGTGATGATTTCAAACAAGCGCTAGAGCAAGTTGATGTCATTATGGGCCCAGTATCTCCTACACCCGCGTTTGGCATAGGCGAAAAAACTAATGATCCTATCGAAATGTATCTAGCCGATATTTATACGATTGCGATTAATCTAGCAGGCTTACCGGCCATGTCCATTCCGGCGGGATTTATTGATAATAAACCCATAGGCTTACAGATTATTGGCGATTACTTTGACGAAGCAAAACTGCTGAACGTCGCCCACCAATATCAACAAGTTACCGACTGGCATCAACAAATACCGAAAGGTTTCGAGTAAGGAGATTACTATGCAATGGGAAACTGTTATTGGGTTAGAAATACACACCCAACTGGCAACAAAATCAAAAATATTTTCCGGTGCGGCTACTGCTTATGGGGCCGAGCCAAATACCCAAGCCTGTGCCGTTGATTTAGGCTTACCCGGTGTATTGCCAGTACTAAATGAAGATGTCGTACGCATGGCGGTTAAATTCGGACTGGCGATTGAAGCAGAGATTGCCGATATATCCGTTTTTGCCAGAAAAAACTATTTCTACCCCGATTCGCCTAAAGGCTATCAAATCAGCCAAATGGACCACCCTATCGTCGGCATCGGCCATATGGATATTGAAGTCGATGGTGTCACTAAACGCATCGGCGTTACTCGCGCCCATTTAGAAGAAGATGCAGGGAAATCACTACACGCTGATTTTCATGGCTTAACAGGGATTGATTTAAACCGCGCAGGCACGCCTTTGCTAGAAATCGTTTCTGAGCCGGATATGCGTTCAGCAAAAGAAGCTATCGCCTATATGCGCAAGATTCACGAACTCGTACAATACTTAGATATTAGCGACGGCAATATGCAGGAAGGCTCATTCCGCTGTGATGCGAACGTCTCTGTACGCCCTAAAGGCCAAATTGCATTTGGTACCCGGACTGAATTGAAAAACATCAATTCTTTCAAGTTTGTTGAAAAAGCGATCAATATCGAGGTTGAACGACAAATCGAAATCATTGAAAACGGCGGCAAAATAATTCAAGAAACCCGCTTGTATGATGCCGACAAAAATGAAACTCGCTCCATGCGCAGCAAAGAAGAAGCCAATGATTACCGCTACTTTCCTGATCCAGATTTATTGCCTGTATTTATCAGTGATGAGTTACGCGCGCAAGTTAAGGCTGATTTACCTGAATTACCTCAGGCCAAAAGACAACGCTTTATTGCCGAGTATCAATTAGATGCCGAAACAGCAGGCATTTTATCTAGTGCCAAACAACTCGCACATTATTTTGAAGCCTTAGTTAAAGCCTCAGGTTGTGACCCAAAGACTTGCAGCAACTGGGTAATCGGAGATTTATTGGGCGCACTAAATAAGCAAAGCTTAGATATTAATCAGTCGCCTATTTCTTATGAACGACTAGCCGGCTTATTGCAACGCATTGCCGATAACACTATTTCCGGAAAAATTGCCAAACAAGTCTTTGAAGCTATGCTTAATAGCGCAGATAGTGCGGATACAATCATTGAGTCTCAAGGTCTAAAGCAAATTACTGATAGCGGTGCTATCGAAGCGATTATCGATAAAATAATTGCTGACAATCCAGGCCAAGTAGAGCAATACCTTAGTGGTAAAGATAAAGTTTTTGGCTTTTTTGTTGGCCAAACCATGAAAGAATCACAAGGCAAGGCTAATCCAGGCGAAGTAAATAAGATTTTGCAAAATAAATTGAAGCGCTAATTTGCAACTGCTAGCTTTAATCAGGACAAGTTTATAACCACACAGAGCACAGAGAAAGCAGAAGACAACTGCCTTATCTGTGCCTTTTTTCTACTGCTTGCTATAAACTCATCTACGCTCAGACAGACAACTATTATAATAGACCTTATTTCCAGCTCACTCAGTCTTTTGGAAACTCTCTTGTCTAAGTCATTTATCTATCTCATTATTTTATCAGCACTATTATCTGCCTGCGTAGCAAGCTCTCCAACAAAATGGCCACTGCACCACTTGGCTACAACTCCGATGCTATCGTCTTCGCCAAACAAGGGCATATTGCACTAATTGCCAATGAAGGCGAACATTTCTAGTTTGATCCGGCAAAAAAAGAATTTTTCTCCGCCAAAGGTAGCATTTCAATTATGCATCTTAATAAAGCCGAAAAAATTACTGCAAACAATGAACTAGCACTAGCCGATATTACTCATCATGAGGGTTTTGTTATCCTAACTGATGTTACGCACCAAAACTGAAAAAGCAGTATGATTTCTGTATGGACAGAGAAAAATTAGACTTTTATGCAAACCACTTAATGAGTAGCAATGGCTTCACATGCGAGCAAAGCTGTACATCAAGGCAACTCAGCAAGCTTATGCAGAGCTGCATAAATATAAGGCTGGGTAGCATCAGTTAATTAGCAAAATAACATTTGCATATGACTTGACCTACCCCCATGTTATTTTTAATATTCTGTCGGTACGTATGACGAATAGATTTATGCTTTTTTAATTTTCACATTCACCACAAAGGTGCTATCAACATGAACAAACAGCTTTTATTAGGTTTAACTCTAGCCATGGCCATCATAAGTAGCCCTGTCTCAGCTTTCAGCGACTCGCCAAATGGCAGCTATAACTTATCGCCAGACCAGCCAATCCCGACGCTTGCACCGATGCTAAAAAAGGTCTTGCCTAGCGTGGTAAATATTTCTACGCAGGGAACCATTAGCCTCAAACAAAACCCGCTGATGAATGATCCATTTTTCCGACGTTTTGCCCCGCAAATGCCAACAGAACGACAAACACAAGGCATAGGATCCGGCGTTATTATTGATGCCAAAAAAGGCTACATCATGACTAACAATCATGTTATTGCGAATGCTGATACGATTTTTGTGACTTTAACCAACAAGCAAAAATTAAAGGCCAAACTTATCGGTACCGATCCAGAAACCGATATTGCCGTATTACAAGTCGATAGCAAAGACCTGACGGAAATAGCTTTGGGTGATTCCGATAATTTACAAGTAGGTGATTTTGTAGTCGCTATCGGTAACCCATTTGGCCTAAGCCAAACCGTTACTTCTGGGATGGTTAGCGCCATGGGACGCACCGATTTGGGTATTGAAGGCTATGAAAACTTCATCCAAACCGATGCCTCAATTAATCCTGGCAACTCAGGTGGTGCTTTAATTGATTTACGTGGTCATTTAATTGGCATTAACTCAGCCATTGTTGCACCTTCAGGCGGCAATGTCGGTATTGGCTTCGCTATTCCTATTAATATGGCCAAAAAAATCATGGATCAATTATTGGATCATGGTGAAATTAAACGCGGCCTTTTAGGTGTACAAATTCAAGATTTAACCCCTGATCTTGCTGAAGCGATGGATTTATCAGGCACTCATGGCGCCCTAGTCTCGCGCGTTACGCCAGATAGCGCAGCAGATAAGGCCGGCATTAAAGCGGGTGATGTCATTACCGCTATTAATGGCAAAAAAATCACCGGTTCTAGTGCATTACGTACTACTATTGGCCTAAAACGCGTCGGGGAAAAAGTACAAATTGACTTAGTGCGCAATAAACAAGCCATAACCCTAACCACTAACATTGGTAGTACAGCATCGGGACAATTAGCGACTTCTTCTACGAATATGCCCCTATTAAAAGGCGCTACGTTAAAAGAACTAACGATTACCCAGCCTTACCAAGGCGCAACTGAAGGTCTATTAATTACTGACCTACAAGCAAATAGTCCGGCGGCACAAGTTGGTTTAATGGAGGGGGATATTATTTTAGCGGTCAATAAAATGAAAGTGAAAACACTAAAAGATTTGAACAAGGCAGCTAGCCTATCAAGTAAACAGTTATTAATTCACTTGCAGCGCGGCCAGAGTTTCTTATATTTTGTGATTAAATAAGCAAAGCTCCTACTTCAAATCGGTTACGCTGCTCTGGCATAATACAGATAAGCGTAACCGATATAGTATTTTTCAAGGTATTTTCTTATGCTACAAATACAACAAATTCCCGCCCTAAACGATAATTATATTTACCTGCTACACGATACTGATTCAAGAGAAACTGCTGTAGTCGACCCCGCAGTCGCTCAACCTGTGCTCGATACACTCAAACAAAAAGACTGGAATTTAACTTATATCTTAAATACGCACCATCACGCAGATCATGTAGGAGGAAATTTAACGCTAAAGCAACACACAAACTGCCAAATTATAGGCTCAGTAAATGATATGCAACGTATTCCAGGAATAGACCAAAAAGTGAGTGAAGGCGACACGCTAAAACTTGGTTCCTATACAATTCAAGTCATTAGCTGCACAGGCCATACCACGGGTCATATTGCTTTTTATAGCCCAGATGCCCACGCCTTATTTTGCGGAGATACTTTATTTGCTATGGGCTGTGGACGTTTATTTGAAGGAACCGCCGAGCAAATGCAACAATCATTAAAGAAATTCACAGCCTTACCTTTAGATACCAAAATTTATTGCGCTCATGAATATACCGAGGCTAATGCGCAATTCGCCTTATCCGTTGAGCCTGAAAACAAAGATTTATTAACAACGATTGCACGCGTCAAACAACTCCGAGCAAATCAGCAAGCCACAGTACCCACCACATTGAATCAAGAGCTAGCAACCAATCCTTTTTTGAGGACTAATAGCCTAGAAATACAAAAGGTACTAGCTATGCAAGGCGCATCCGAATTAGCCATATTTACCGAACTGCGCGAGCGAAAAAACCGATTTTAGTTCAAGCAATAAGGAAACATCCCGTTGGGATGTGGCAAATGATTGAGAAGGGATATGCATCCCCTTCCCAATGCCCGATAAAGCAACATCGCTTCGCTTGTTGCGGGGCGCTCCTTTCGGCCTAAAAAAGGCCGAGGTTTAAACCAGCAAGGAAGATTGATTAATGTTTATTTTTGTACTTTCAAACTTCCTCGCTAAGAGCACTTAATCTCCCTAATGCAATGCATATAATTTCACCACAAGAGCGCTGTAGCAAATACTTTCAATACAATGATTTTATAAGCTGCGGTGAAACTCAAAGAGCAATTCAGCTTGCCAATCTACCTCAAGACTCAAGGACGATAGAGGCTATTGAACATATAGCAACTAGAATTTTAGATCCTGTCGTCGAGCAATTTGGTGAGATAAAACTGACTTACGGACTCTGCTCCAATGATTTATTACTTCAGATTAAGAAACGCTCTTCGCCTGGAATAGCGCCACAACTAGATCAGCATGCTGGCTATGAAGTTAACTCAAAAAACAATCGTATTTGTAAGCGTGATGGATTTGCTTGTGATTTTTATGCGCTCAATACCGACTCTTTAACTGTCGCTAAATGGATCGTGTCTCACCTGTCATTTGACCGGCTGTATTTTTACGGTAAAAATAGGCCGATTCATATCAGTATTGCCCCTGAAAACAGTTATGCTATTACCCTTTTAGAGCAGGCAATAACAGAGCGGCGCATACCGAAAAACATCAAGAAAGAGCAATTTTTGCTTAAAGAGTAAGCTTTATGGACGCAGTACAATTCAATCAACTGATTAAGTCGGTTAAGCTTGGTAAATTAGTCGGCAATGCCCGCTATTTGCATATCAGTGCCTTTCATGAAATACCTTCTGAATTAAAAGACTTTATTATTTTAATTGCTAATGCACTGAAAATACCTGCCAGCGATTGGAATATTATTAAGCTACATACCCAACAATTTCGGCTTTCTTACCTGAATTATCCTCAGTTTTACGAAGACCCCTACCCTGCTTTACACAATAGTATCACCGTTGATTTAGACAATAAAACACAGAAAGTTGCAAACTACACGGCCACTGAAAATACGCCAATATTGCATCGTAAAGAGTTATTTATCAGTAATGATGATGAATATTATGCTGAGTTTGTTAGTATTACCGAAGAAGGCGAAGCGGCTGGACTCTATGAGAACAGTCGTATTATCGGTTTTAAGAAATCCTGGGAGCGCGTGATTCATCAACATGGCTATGAGTTAGTTGATGGCCGCTTATTTAGATTAAGTTCCGTGATAAACGCAGCAACGCCAGACAATAAAATTGACCGTCATAAAACAGCTATACAGCGACAATCATTGTCTTCCCCCATGAAAGCTTTAGCCAAACATAATTACTTGAACGGTGAATATACGGTTTTCGATTATGGCTGCGGCTTAGGCGATGATTTAAAAGAACTCGAAGCGCACGGCATTGATGCCGCTGGCTGGGACCCTACGCACCGCCCTGAAGTTGATCGCTTTCCTTGTGATTTAGTAAATATCGGCTTTGTGATTAATGTGATTGAAGATCGTGAAGAGCGTATTGAGGCCGTTCATCTTGCATTTGAACTTACCCAGAAGCTCTTAGTCGTATCGGCCATGATTGCTGGTGAAGCGCATATCCAAAAATTCACACCCTATAAAGATGGCGTGATTACCTCACTCAACACCTTTCAAAAATATTTTTCACAATCTGAATTACAAGGCTTTATTGAAAATACACTCGATGAAAATGCCATTGCCGTTGGCCCTGGTATTTTCTTTGTTTTTAAAGACAAGCTAGAAGAACAATTATTTTTAGCAGATAGGCAAAAGCGTCACCATAACTGGAAACAAATCACCACACGTCCAACGAGTAGCAAAGAAAAGTTTGAGTTAGTTTATGTAGCGCACAAAGCACTATTTAAAGAATTCTGGAATACCTGCCTGATTTTAGGCCGCATTCCAGCCAATGATGAATTTTCTGATGCAGAGAAAATCAAAGAACTCGTTGGCTCGCACCATAAAACCTTTACCCTACTCGATAGCCTTTTTGGGTAGTGGGTGAAATCTGTGATTTTCAATATAATTGAAGTTACGACATT
>JACUUF010000012.1 GCA_014859465.1 Methyloprofundus sp. | reverse complement strand
TCCGCCTTTAAAGTAAATGGGATAGTTTGGTTAGGTGGGTTTAATTGACGCTTACAAATGTAAAGCGGTGCTATATGCCATTAGCATTTATAAAAAAGCCCCTTATTTACAGTGTAAATAAGGGGCTTTTTATATTTGAGTTGTAGTAAATTAGGCGAGTATGCTAACTGCACCTTTTAGTTTTTTCATAGCGTTTTTTTCTAGCTGTCTAATGCGTTCTGCAGAGACATTATAGCGTTCTGCTAATTCATGTAAGGTCAGCTTTTTTTCTGCTAGCCAACGACTGGCGACAATATCTTGGCTACGCTCATCTAAATCTTGTAGTGCATTGTTCAATAGCATCTCTTTATGGCCTGCCCAATCATCATTCTCTAGTAACAAAGCTGGGTCGGTATTATGTTGTTCTAAATAGGAGACCGGAGCGCTATAAGATTCTTCGCCTGAGTCAGTTTCAGGTAAGTCAAAAGCCATATCTTTGCCATCAAGGCGTGTTTCCATCTCATAAACTGTTTTCAGGTCTACATTGAGGTCTTGTGCAATTGCTTCGGCTTCATTTTTAGAAAGCCAGCCTAGATTTTGCTTAGACTTACGTAAATTAAAAAATAGTTTACGTTGTGATTTTGTGGTCGCAATTTTAACAATACGCCAATTTTTTATTACATATTCATGGATTTCCGCACGAATCCAATGCACGGCAAAAGACACTAGACGTATACCTAGATCCGGATCAAAACGTTTAACTGCCTTCATAAGGCCAATATTACCTTCCTGAACGATATCGTTCATAGCCAGGCCATAGCCAGTATAGCCGCGAGCTACATGGGCTACGAAACGTAGATTAGCCATAACTAACTGTTTAGCTGCTTCGAGGTCTTGATGATCTCTAAAGCGAATAGCGAGTTCGCGCTCTTCTTCTGCATTTAATTTATTAGTTTGACCCACAACATTGAGATAAGAGTCAAAGTTCCCAGCTGTTAATGTAATAGGTAAGGCTAATGAATTAGACATGATTACTCCCAAAAATTGACTTGTTTTAATTTTAGCACTCAATAACCAGGAGTGCTAATAAAATTACAAGTTTGCGTAGAGATTCAAGAAAACTTTAAAATATAGAGTAAAATAAATGTTTTATAAAAATTAATGTGAGAATTTAATGGATAGTAAGTTGTTAGATATTTTGGCCTGCCCAATTTGCAAGAGTTCTTTAATTTACGATAAAGCTGCACAAGAGCTAATTTGTAAAGCGGATCGTTTGGCTTTTCCTGTGCGTGATGATATACCTGTTATGCTGGAAGATGAAGCAAGAGCTTTAACAGATGAAGAAATTGAACAATTAAAATGACTAGTGCATTTAAGGTCGTTATTCCTGCTCGATATGGATCGTCTAGATTGCCTGGCAAGCCATTATTAATGATTGCTGGGAAGCCGATGGTTTTTCATGTCTGCGATAGAGCTAAAGAAGCGGGCGCAGAGCAAATTGTCGTGGCAACAGATGACCGCAGAATCTTAGAGGCAGTTAATGACTATGGTTTTGATGCGGTTATGACCCGTACTACTCATGAGAGTGGTACGGAGCGTTTAGCAGAAGTTGCTGAAATTTTTCAATGGCATCAAGACGCTATTATTGTTAATTTACAAGGTGATGAGCCTTTGATTCCTGCTGAATATATTTCGCTTGCTGCGCAGTCTTTAGCGGTGCAGTCTATTGCTGGGATAGTTACTTTAGCAGCTCAGATAGTTGAGTCTGAGGAGATATTTAATCCGCATTCGGTTAAAGTTGTTTTAGATAAATTCAATTATGCGCTGTATTTTAGTCGCGCTGCTATCCCTTGGGATAGAGAGGCTTTTAAGTACACGCAAGTTGATTCGGTTAAAAAGGATACCTATTTTAGGCATATAGGCATGTATGCCTACCGAGTCAGTTTTTTACAGCGGTATGTACAGTGGGATGCCTCAGCTTTAGAGCGCATTGAAATGCTAGAGCAGCTAAGAATTCTCTGGGAGGGTGAAAAAATCTTGGTAGCTAAAGTCGTTAAAGCACCAGAACCTGGCGTTGATACGCAGGAAGATTTGCTGAGAGTAGAGCGCAGTTTAGCTCGGTAGTCGGTCTTTTATGCTCAATTGATACTTTGCTAGTGCGGCAATTTCTTCATCGCTATCGCTGGTAAAATGCTCGAGAAAATAGCCCCGTTTAACAATAATATAGCGCACAAAATGGTTTTCATCATGAATTAAGTCTTTTAGTATTATGGGCTGGCAATGTTTAGCAACGGTTGCCCTGACTTTCCAGCTTGGATCTTTAGCAAGTTGTTCGTGACCGTATTTTATCCGAGCAACAGTCGAGCGAACTAAGGCGGATTTATCATTAACTAATATTTTTAGTGCGAAGCCTTGGCTGGCCGCTTCTAGACGTATATATTCATCCGCTTCTGTTTGTATATTGGCGTATGTATAAGATTTGTCATATAAGGTGATGCAATCTGCTGTCATAAGTTTTAAGAGCTAATAAATTTATGGTGTCGAATTTTATTGGTTTATTGTACGTTTTTTATAAGCTAATTTTGTGCGCAATTTCTCGCTAATAAGCAAATTATATAGACTTGTGCAGTTGTTCAATATTCTGTGTCGTTAGTTTTTTATTATGTAATGCACTAGCAATTAAAGCTTGTTGAATGCCGAGTTTTTTTAATTGCAGTAAATCTTCATAATGACGAATACCTCCCGCCGCAATAAAGTTATGTTGGGGGTAAGTACTGCAATAGTATTGGAGCTTTTCTAAGTCCGGCCCGTTATTTTTTCCAACTAAGCCTAAGGTCATAATAATAAGTTCTTTAGGCCATAAAGCAGGTGACGCATATAAAATCGCATCGCCCATGATTGCGTGCTCAGAATTAAAATCTAAAGATAAGATAAAATCCGTTTTCAGTTGTTGTGCTTGGACTAGAGTTTTAGTGGTAATGGATTCTGTGCCGATAATAGTAGTCAACTGTTGGTTGCGTAATGGGGTGTAAGGGGTTTTAATTGAGCCTGAATCAACCATAAAGCTTAATTGAGGATAGCGAGTAAAAAGCGCATTAATTAAGTATTGATTATTTCCTAAGCCCATTAAAGCATCTAAGTCGGCAATATACATACGTGTAAACGGGAAAACCCCCAAGTAAGCATTGATGACATCGTCTACTTGACTGGAATGACATAGGTTGGTTGATAAAGGTAAGTAGTTCTTTCGATTGCCTTGTTTGGCAAGAACAGCCTGTCCCGCTTTTATATCAATAACAGGAATAATTTGCATAATGCGTTTGTTGGTTTTTGAATTTATTACTGGAGGTGGTTTTATTAATCAACCTTTGCCGCAATCATTATTGCAAGAAGGTTATTTAATGCGCAAGGCCTTGTTGGATGATTTGTGCCTATTGAATGATTTGGAAATATTGGTTTTACAGGATGAGCGTGTTGCTTTTGCCTCAGAAATCAATAATGACTACCTAAATTATCTGACTATAAGGGAAGGCATGGATGTACGGCAGCTATTATCAGAACAATCGAGTCTATATGATACTGTGTGGCTGATTGCGCCAGAAACGGAGGGTATGTTAACTTGGTGGACGCAGTTTTTTAATCAGCAAGGCAAACAACTGTGCCTCTCTGGACAGCAAGCGATTGATCTTTGCCAAGATAAACTGGCAACTTCTGAGCACTTGCAAAAAGCCGGTATTGCTTGCGTTCCTAGTTTTTTATTTGATCTTAATGCTGTTATAGAACCTGGATCGTGGGTGCTTAAAGCCAATAATTCAGTGGGTTGTGATGAGGTGTATTTGTTGCAGGAAGAGCGGCATTGGCCAAAAGTGTTAGCTAGATTAATGCCGGCGCATTATTATATTTTACAGCCGTATGTTGCCGGTAAAGTTCTAAGTTTATCGTGTCTTTTTTATCAAGGGCAGGCATTTTTTATTTGTTGTAATGAGCAAAAAATGCATATTGAACACCAGCAGTTTGTTTTATCTGCCTGTAGGGTTAATGTGCAGACAGAGAATTTTCAGCAGTATCAACAATTATGTCAATCAATAGCGACAGCCATTCCGCAGTTATTTGGCTACATAGGCATAGATTTTATAGAAACTGAAGCAGGCGAAAACTTAGTTTTAGAAATAAATCCACGTTTAACCAGTTCTTATGCGGGAATTAATAAGGCGACGGGGCTCAATATAGCTGAATTAGTTCTGGCTATGCTAGATCATAAAACACCTATTTTAAACAAAACAAAGAACCAGTCTATATTGGTTGATATTCATTAAGAGATTTTTATGGCTAATCATATGATCGGTTGGGATATAGGCGGGGCGCATTTAAAAGCAGCTTGTCTCAATCAAGTAGGAGAGGTGCTCGCTGTGTATCAAGAGCCTTGTCCTTTATGGCAAGGATTGGATACCTTGGAAAAGGCATTAACTGTAATTCTAGCTAGATTACCTGAGCAAGATTGTCAGCATGCTATTACCATGACCGGTGAATTGGTCGATTTATTTGCAGATAGAGCGCAAGGCGTACAAGACATTATTACTTTAATGCAGCAAGTTTTAGGTCGGCACTCTTTTGCAGTGTATGCAGGGCGGCTTGGTTTTATTGCCGCTGATGCAATTGTGGCTGAGCATATTGATGCGATTGCCTCGGCAAATTGGTTAGCGAGCGCTTCTTATGTTGCTCAGAAACTAGAGCTGGGCTTATTTGTCGATATCGGTAGTACTACTACGGATATTTTATTGCTAACACAACATCAGGTGAATGCGCTGGGTTATACCGACTTTCAGCGACTGGTATCGAGTGAGTTAGTTTATACTGGGTTGGTTAGAACGGCTGTGATGGCGGTGGTGCAATCTGTTCGTTTTGCAGGTGCAGATGTTGGTGTTATGAGCGAATATTTTGCCACAATGGCCGATGTTTATAGGCTCACGCATGAGTTAAATGAAGCGCATGATCAAAATGAAACAGCAGATGGTGACGCTAAAACTGAGCAGGCAAGTGCCAGACGTTTAGCGCGTATGGTGGGTTGTGATCTACAGGATTTTACTTTGCAACAATGGCAGAAGCTCGCTGATGCGATCAGAGAGCAGCAGCTTTCTAGGATACAGATTGCTTGCCAAAAACAATTGCAACGGGTGCGAGATAATCTGCATATACCTTTAGTTGGTGCTGGAATAGGGCGATTTTTAGTGCAAGAGATTGCCCAGCGGTTAGGCCTGGAATATATCGATTTTGAGACTTTATTTGCACTCCCGAGTGAGGCTACGGAAATGAATATAGCAGATTGCGCACCCGCTGTTGCTGTTGCTTATTTAGCTATAGAGGCTAAATTTTGTTAAAATCTAGCGCTTATAAGGCGGGTGATAAATGCTGAATAAATAACTTATTAACTCGTTTTTAAATTAAAATAACTAGCCGTCTTTACTTTACACATCCGCCATACACACATATATACATGCCTTCTACCCCTTTGCTTTATGCTCTGCCTTATTTGTTAGATAGCGCTCGATTATTTTCCGCAATAGCAGCGCAGCCATGGTCAATTTTTTTAGATAGTGGTGTAGAGGGTAAGCGGCAAGGGCGATATGATATTTTTGCGACGGATCCTGTGTGTACTTTAATAACGTATGGTGAAGAAACGCAAGTATGCTCAGGTAATAATACGCTGGTTTCTAAAGAGGATCCCTTTAGTTTGATTAAACGGCAATTGCCTGCCCAAAAAGCATTTCCAGAGGTGCCTTTTAATGCAGGAGCCATTGGTTATTTTGCCTATGATTTGGGCAGACAATTAGAAAAGTTACCTAATCTTACTGTCGATGCCGAACATATTCCGGATATGGCGGTTGGTATTTATCAATGGGCGGTCGTGGTTGATCATCAAGAGCAAAATAGCTATTTAGTTGGCTGTGCGGATAGCGAACAACATTGGCAATCCTTAATTCAACAATTTAGCGCGTACCCTGAAACGCTGAATACCGGGCAATTTCAAGTAACCAGCCCTGTGCAAGCGAATATGAGTGAAGAACATTATGCGCAAGCCTTTGCTAAGATTAAAAAATATTTGCAGGAAGGGGATTGCTACCAGGTTAATCTAGCGCAACGTTTTGTTGCTAATTGTCAAGGTGATCCTTGGGTCGCTTATCAGCAATTACGGGAAATTAATTCTGCTCCTTTTAGTGGTTATTTAAATGTTCCAGGGGTGCAAGTATTAAGTTCGTCGCCTGAACGTTTTTTGAAAGTATTTCAGGGTATGGTCGAAACTAAGCCGATTAAAGGCACACGCCCAAGAAAAGCAAATGAACAAGAAAATCAGCAGCAAATTGATGCTTTGCAAAACAGTCATAAAGACCAAGCAGAGAATGTCATGATTGTTGATTTACTGCGTAATGATATTAGCAAGAACTGCATTCCTAGTTCAGTGAAAGTGCCTAAGTTATTTAAGGTGGAAAGTTATGCCACAGTGCATCATTTAGTGAGTACGGTAACCGGGCAATTGGATAAAAAATATCATGCCTTGGATTTATTACGCAGTTGTTTTCCAGGTGGCTCTATCACTGGTGCGCCTAAAATTCGCGCTATGCAAGTGATTGAAGAGCTAGAGCCGCATCGCCGTGGCGTTTATTGCGGGGCGATAGCTTATATCGGCTTTGATGGCAATATGGACAGCAATATTGCCATTCGTACGCTGGTGCATTCTGAACATACCATTCGTTTTTGGGCAGGCGGCGGAATTGTCAATGATTCAGTGCTCGAAGAAGAGTATCAAGAATGTTTTGATAAAGCCGCTGCTATGTTAAGTTTGTTAGAACAAATGCAAGCGTCGTGATTATTTTAAAATTAGGTGGCAGTCTATTATCTAGTCAAATATTACCGCAATGGTTACACTTAGCTGTCAAAGAAGGTAAAGGTAACGTGGTTATTGTGCCGGGAGGCGGTGTTTTTGCTGATCAAGTACGCAGCACCCAGAAAATATGGCAATATGACGATCAAACCGCGCACTACATGGCTATTTTAGCGATGCAGCAAATGGCTTTATTATTTAAAGGCTTATGCTCTGATTTGTGTCTCGTAAATCAAGTCGAAGCGATTCGTCCTGCTTTATATCAAAAAAAAACGGTGGTTTGGTCGCCTTTAGCCATTGAATTAGATGATGCGAATATTAAGGCAAGCTGGGATGTCACATCCGATACATTAGCCGCTTGGTTAGCGGTGCAGTTATTTGCAGATCAGTTAATCTTAGTTAAGTCGGCGCAATTATCTGAAAATGCAACACTGCAACAACTGTCAGAACAAGCTATAGTTGATCAAGCATTTGCTGATTTTGTCCAACATAATCCGATAACGGTTAACTGTGTCAACTTGTGTCATACATCGGTTCTTTCAGCTAGTTTAAAAAAGAATGTCTAAATATAATCAATCGCACTCCTTATTATCCATTCGCGGCTTAACCGAGCGTTCGGTTAAATTGTTTTCGCGTTTTGTCACTTACAAGTTTCAGCATGTTTATTACCGCACTAAAGAATCCTTAGGTCAGCATAAGAGGGATCTTGTGGTCGTGCGCGTAGAAGATGCGAGCGATAGCTTGGAAGAAACAAAAGTACAATTTTTAGATGCATTAGAGCGTTTTAAAGCAGTAGTGCATGTCGCTTCTGGCAGTCTAGAAGATAAATATAGATTGCTGAAACAGCAGTATGATTTTTGTGTCATGCGCTCTGAGCTTGTCGCCAGTAAGATTCTTGCGATAGAAGAAGTGAGTAATGCCTTGTTTAAGGAATGGGAAGCTGAACTTAATGATTATACTAGCCGGTCTTTACGTGCCCAAAGTCGGCAGCAGATGAAATTATCTAAACAACATTATCTGCGTTTGATTAAAGCCATGCATAAGGCAGAGCAAAAAATTCATCCTGTCTTAAATGCTTTTAGGGATCAGGTACTCTTTTTAAAACATAATCTCAATGCCCATGCCATTGCCGCTTTGCAGCATGAGTTTTCAGGCATTGCTTTTGATATTACCCAGCTTATTCAAGCTATGGAGCAATCAATTGCTGAAGCGAATCATTTTGTTCATGTTTTAGTCGAGCAAAAAAATGTACCGGCATTACCTCCTGGAGTGCAGAAATGACGCGTATGGTTTTAGGTGTAGAGTACGATGGCAGTGGTTTTTTTGGTTGGCAATGGCAACAAGGTGGTTTGCGAACCGTGCAAGATGAGGTGCAAAAAGCCGTTTCTAAGGTTGCTAATCATCCCGTTACAGTCATTTGTACTGGGCGTACCGACACGGGCGTACATGCATTAGAGCAAGTGGTGCATTTTGAAACTAATGCCATGCGCACTGAACGAGCATGGCTATTCGGAATTAATGCAAATTTACCTGCCGATGTTAGAGTGATCTGGGTGCAAGAAGCGGTTGCAGATTTTCACGCACGTTACAGCGCAATTGCCCGGTTTTATCGCTACACTATTCTCAATCGACCAACACAGTCTGCCCTACAGCGTGATCGAGTAACTTGGTGCCATGCGCCATTAGATGCTGAACGGATGCATTTGGCCGCGCAAAGTTTGGTGGGTACGCATGACTTCAGCTCGTTTAGGGCTTTAAAATGCCAATCTATTAGCCCGATGCGCTTGATGTATTTTGTAGACGTTTATCGGCAAGGTGAACAGGTTATTATGGATATTTCTGCCAATGCTTTTTTGCATCATATGGTACGTAATATTGCCGGTGTCTTAATGGCTATTGGTGTAGGTGATAAACCTATTGACTGGACGCAAGCGTTATTAGTCAGTAAGAACAGACAAGCAGGCGGTGTCACCGCGCCACCCTATGGATTGTATTTGGGTGGCGTTTATTATCCAGAAAAATACAATATGCCCAAGCATGCTATTTTCGAAAAATTACCTGATAATGCGCAGCGTTTCCAGCATGAGACTTAAACTATGAAAAAAATACTTTTATTATCAATGAGCCTACTTGTTGTCGGCTGCACAAGTTTTGGCGAAGGTATAGTTAAAGCTGTTATGGAAAAGCGAGAGCAAGAAGATTTACGTGAATGTAAAGTTAACGGTAAAAGTTTTCCGGGCTTGCAAAACAGTTTTGAGAAAAACGGCGACACCGTAAAAGTATTAATGGTACATGGGGTCGGCACACATATGTCCGGCTATAGCACCCAATTTCAGGAAAAATTAGCGACTGAATTAAATTTAACAGTGAAAAGTAGTCGTTATAAAGAAATTAGCTTAGTTAGTCAGGAGTTTCCAGAGCAAAACTTAGGGAGCTTAAGAGTAAGACGTTTAATGACTGAAGATCAAAGCCAGGAAATGCTTTTTTATGAATTAACCTGGTCTAGTATCACTAACCCAGAAAAAGCAAAGATTAAATATGACACTTCGGGTGAATACTCTTACGATCGCGCTGAAGTTAATCAAATGTTAAAACAGTTTTCCAATGATACCAGCCCTGACCCAATGGTTTATTTGGGTAAAAGTCAAGGTGAGATACTGGCTTCATTTAGAACCGCATTTTGCTGGATGGTAGGCCGAGACTGGAAGTCATTGCCAGAGACGAGTTCGGATGAGTGCGTGATTGATAAACAAGCCATTCAATATTTGCCTAGTGATCAATATGCAATTGTCTCACATAGTTTAGGTAGTCGTATTGTTATAGATGGCATGCAGAGTATTGCCAGTCAGGTTTCTAAAATAGCCAATGGTGATCCTTCAAGTGCAGAGTCTCAATTTATTCAAGGTTTTCAGCAGAAACAGATTCCTTTTTACTTAATGTCTAATCAATTACCTTTATTAGAGATGGGGCAGAATCCACCAGAAGTGATTAATCAAAAAGACCAATACTGTATTGCTGGTAGTGAACATTATGAGCAAAGATTAGTTAAAAAAACCTCGATTATGGCGTTTAGTGATCCTAATGATTTATTAAGTTATGCCATTCCCCAGCAATTTGTACAAAGTTATTTAGACTCTCGCTTATGCGCAGAAGTCACCAATATTAATATTAACGTTGCCCATGTGATTGATATGTTTGGTATGGGGAGCTTCGCTAATCCACTAACAGCGCATACAGGCTATGACAGTGATGATCGTGTGGTTGCTTTGATTGCTAAAGGAATTGGTACTAAAAATACAGCAGATATAGTCACTGAGCGTTGTCGTTGGACGCAATACGTAGATTAGTTGGTAGGGTTTTCTGGTTTATAAATTCCGCTTGGGAGTGCATGCTAATTGGTAAATTCTGCTTACCCAGAAAGACACAGCAGAGCTGTTGCCGCATGTATTTCCGCGTGGTAAATATTCAGATCCTCGTGTATTTATCCCTCTCATCCCGGCCTTCTCCCTCAGGAAGAAGGAAATAAGTAGAGAACCTCTGAATATTTACCGCGCTGGAGCTTGGGAACAGAATAAAAATTATTTTTCAAGTACTTAGGTGTAGGGAAATTATGCAAGTTTTAGTTTTAAATTCAGGAAGCTCATCCATTAAATATGCCTTATTTGATATGTGCACTCAGAGAGTACAAGTCACAGGGGTAATAGAGCGCATTGCCGAGTCAGGTGGTACGCATAAGTATCAATATAGCTCAAACGGTACTGAGCAAAAACAAGCGATCAGCTTGGTGATTAATCATCATCAACAAGGCTTATCAATAATTTTCACCCTGTTATCTGAATTAGCATTTATTCAGAAAGTATCAGATTTACTTTGTATAGGCCATCGCGTCGTACATGGCGGAGAAAAATTCTGTCAGCCAACCTTGATTGATAAGGCCGTGTTGGAGGAAATTAAGCAAATGATACCGCTTGCTCCCTTGCATAATCCCGCCAATATTATCGGGATTGAGGCCGCCATGGCCTATGCCCAAGGTGTGCCTCAAGTCGCTGTTTTTGATACCGCATTTCATCAAACCATGCCTGATTACGCCTTTCGTTATGCTGTACCTAAATTATGGTATGCAGAGCAAGGTGTGCGCCGCTATGGCTTTCATGGTACATCGCATTGTTATGTTGCTAAGCAAGCGGCACAGTACCTCAATAAACCTTTAAATACGCTAAATCTGATTACCCTGCATTTAGGTAATGGAGCCAGTATGGCCGCTATTGCTGCGGGTGAAAGTATCGATACCACAATGGGCATGACGCCATTAGAGGGCTTGATGATGGGCACGCGCAGCGGTGATTTAGACCCCGCGATAATATTTTATTTAAGTCGCACACTAGGACTGACACAGAATGAAATCGATAATGCCTTAAATAAACACAGCGGTTTGAAAGGCGTGTGCGGCGAAAATGATATGCGTGCCGTACATAAAATGGCCGATCAAGGCGATCAACAAGCGCAATTGGCATTAGCGATGTATAGTTATCGCATTAAAAAATATATCGGTGCGTATACTGCCGTTTTAGGTCGAGTAGATGCCTTAGTCTTTACTGGCGGTATTGGTGAGCATGATGCCTGGTTAAGAGCGCAATGTTGTGCCGAATTAAGTGTGCTAGGGATACAGCTTGATGCGCAAAAAAATCAACAATTACAAGCTGATCTAAGTGAAATTAATCAAGCGAGATCATTAGTCAAAGTGTTAGTTATTGCGACCAATGAAGAGTTGGAGATTGCCCAGCAGGCAGAGTGTTGTCTACGTAAAGCATTCTCATAGCGGGTGGTAAAGTAAGCCGGTATGAAGCTTGGGTAATATAAGTTTTTTGTCGAGCTGATCTTGCGTATTGCGTAGCTTTCAAACCGGCTACGAGAGTTGTGAAAGTTGGGCTGCAACACTCTGGAACCCAACCACACACCGTGAGTCGCTTAAATTTCAGACGCTAATTGCTCTGCATAACCAGTGTAACTACGCGGCGATAATTCGCGCAACACTTGCTTAGCTTCATCTGGGATTTCTAGGTTATCAATAAAAGCTTGCATGTCTTCGTTAGTAATACGCTGTCCGCGAGTTAATTCCTTTAATTTTTCATAAGGCTTTTCGATACCGTACCGACGCATCACGGTTTGTACGGGTTCGGCCAGGACTTCTAAGTTCGCGGCTAAATCGGCTTCAATAATATCTGCATTAATTTCTAATTTAGAAATACCTTTTAACGTCGCTTGAATGGCGATACTGGTATGTGCAATACCAACGCCGATATTACGTAAAACAGTCGAGTCGGTTAAATCACGCTGCCAGCGAGAAACCGGTAATTTTTCCGCTAAATGATGGAATAGGGCATTCGCTAAACCAATATTGCCTTCGGAATTTTCAAAATCAATCGGGTTTACTTTGTGTGGCATAGTCGATGAACCGATTTCGCCAGCAATGGTTTTTTGTTTAAAGAAGCCTTGAGAGATATAGCCCCAAATATCACGATCAAAGTCTAATAAAATGGTATTGAAGCGCGATAAGGCATGGAAATATTCGGCAATATAATCATGGGGTTCAATCTGAATGGTGTAAGCATTCCAGAATAATCCCAAAGATTGGACAAAGTTTTTAGAAAATTCTTGCCAATCCACTTCAGGATAAGCGACAGCGTGAGCATTGTAATTACCTACCGCACCGTTAATTTTGCCTAAAATTTCCACCCCTTCAAACTGATCTTTTTGACGCAACATACGCGCGACTACATTAGCAAATTCTTTCCCTGCTGTTGTAGGGCTCGCTGATTGGCCATGAGTACGGGATAGCATGGGCTGTGCGGCATTGTCATGCGCTAAGTTTCTCAGTGCTTCAATACAATCGGTTATTTGTGGCAGAATCGCGGTGCGACCTTCTTTGAGCATTAAGGCATAAGAAAGATTGTTAATATCTTCTGAAGTACAAGCAAAATGAATAAACTCACTCACTGCATTTAATTCTGCGTTATCAGCAATTTTTTCTTTAAGAAAATATTCAACCGCTTTAACGTCGTGATTAGTCGTGCTTTCTATATCTTTAACACGCTGCGCATCGGCTTCAGAAAAGTCGGTAACAATGGCGTTAAGTAACTGATTCGCTGCTGCGCTAAAGGCCGGCACTTCGGTAATTTGCGCATGTTGCGCTAAAGCTTGTAACCAGCGGACTTCAACTTGAACACGGAAACGAATTAATCCATATTCACTAAAAATAGGGCGTAAAGCTTCGACTTTGCTAGCGTAGCGGCCATCGATAGGGGAAATTGCAGTGAGTGAGAAATTCGTCATATTTTTATCTTATGCGGTTGGTCAATAAATTTTAAGTTCGGCTATTTTAGCAAAAGATAGCTGTGATGGCGCGTAAAAATACGCACCGTTTTGAGCTGCATCTATGGCTTTAGTGCTTGTATCGCTAAATTTCCTAAATCGGTATGATGCAAGATTTTTTTGAAGGGCTGCAGTGCCAGTTCAGGGCCTTGGATAAAAGCATAAACGGGGGTGCTGGTATGGGTTCCCGTTGCCCAAACGGTCTGTTGTTGTGTTGCTACCGCTTGGGCTAAAAGGTTGGCGCGATTATCGGCCTGATAAGGAAAAAATGCGCCATTGACCGACATTTTCGGTACGATCTTCGAGCCTAGGACTTTATGGTTTTGTGTGTAAAACGGATTCGCTTCAGTGCGGAGAATGGTTTTTGCCTGTTGCTCGGTAATAGGAAATTCAGTGTGGCTATTAATAATATTAACCAACTCCTTAGCTGTTTGATGGTGTTTGGGCAAGGCATCAAACCTTGTGAACATATCCTTATAACTGAGTTTTTGCTGGTGCAAGCGATCTAAAATGTCAATGCTACCAAAATTGAACTGTGCCTGGAATAAATGCTTGTTAACAAAGGCATCGCCGGATAAAGACATAGGTTTTTCTAACTTATCCGCTGAATAGCTAAAACCAAAACCACCGGTTTCATGGTCAGCGGTGACAATTAACAGCGTGTCTTCTCGGCCTTTAAGCCAATCTAGCAGCGTGTTTAACGTGGCGTTGATACGCAGCATTTCATGCAGTAATAAGCCCGTGTCATTTTGATGCCCTGCCCAGTCAATTTGCCCCGCTTCGACCATTAAGAAAAAGCCCTGATCATTTTTTTCTAAGATTGATAAAGCCTGTTGAGTCATTTCCTGTAATGTCGGTTGCTGGCGTAGCGGGTTGTCTTGTTGCTGAGCTTCGCTGATGCCATTAACCATGCTCGTATCAGCGAACAAGCCTAGCGTTTTACCCTGAGCTTGTTGTAACTGTTGTTTATTAAAAGCCAGTGTATAGCCTTTATTTTTGGCTGCGCTTAATAGGTCTTTTTGATCGTGTCGTTTCGATTTTAGGTTTTTAGCCAAACCATTCAGGTGTTGCTGATACGCAGTATGATTAACAGATTCAGGTAACCAATAACTAAGCCCCGCAGAAAGCATGACATCCGGTTCTGCTTGCAATAGATCTGCTGCGATTTCACTTTCCATGCTGCGGTGGGCTTGATGCGCGGCAAAAGCGGCCGGGGTAGCATGGGTAATGCGTGTATCAGAAACCAAGCCGGTTGCTTTGCCGAGCCGCTTCGCTTTGCTGATGATATTTTCCTGAGCGTTGCCGTACTGATCTATGCCTATCATTTCCGGTCTTGCTAGATGTCCGGTGGCCAGCTGTGTAGCCGAAGCGGCTGAGTCGGTTACTAAGGAATCCGCTGAATGCGTGAGCGAAATACTCAGTTGGCCGTTGTGCATTAATCGATCAAATGCGGTGCTCCGATTCTTAATAATACTGTGCGGTGCCTGGCGGGCATAGGCCAATAATAAACCAACTTGCTGAGGCCCCATGCCATCACCAATAACTAGAATGACATTTTTAATAGCGGCTGTTGCATTTGATTTATGCGGTAGAGGGCTACAGGAGAGTAAGTTAATAACTAACAAGCAGGTGAGGGCGTTTTTTAAGTTCATAGACAAGTGATTGATCTGCTAACAAGGTGAATAATGTTTATTATACGCCGTCTAGTATGTCAACTTTACTAGCCTTGCCTGTACATTCATTCAAAGTGACGGTTAAAATGCTAGCTGTACCGCTATAGTAATCGTTATTCGACAGGAGTGATCATCATGATTTATGCCGCACCAAATCAAGCAGAGAGTAAAGTTAATTTTAAAACGCGTTATGCCAATTTTATTGGTGGGGAGTGGGTTGCGCCAGTGAATGGCGACTATTTTGACAATATCAGTCCCGTGAATGGCTGGGTTTTTTGTGAGATTCCTCGTTCTACAGCCGCCGATATCGAGCTGGCTTTAGATGCGGCGCATGCAGCAAAAGAGGCTTGGGGTAAAACCTCGGTGACGGCAAGGTCGAATATTTTATTAAAGATTGCAGATCGTATTGAAGCAAATCTGGAAAAATTAGCCGTCGCAGAAACTTGGGATAATGGTAAGGCGGTGCGCGAAACTTTAGCTGCTGACGTGCCTTTATGTGTGGATCATTTTCGTTATTTTGCAGCTTGTATTCGTGCCCAGGAAGGTTCGATTGGTGAAATTGATGAAAACACGGTGGCTTATCATTTTCATGAGCCATTGGGAGTTGTCGGGCAAATTATTCCGTGGAATTTCCCTTTACTAATGGCTTGTTGGAAATTGGCACCTGCCTTAGCAGCAGGTAACTGCGTGGTGATGAAGCCAGCAGAGCAAACACCTGCTTCTATTCTAATATTAATGGAAGTAATTGGCGATCTATTGCCGGCAGGTGTTTTAAATGTTGTTAATGGTTTTGGTAATGAAGCGGGTCAGGCGTTAGCAACGAGTACGCGTATTGCTAAAATTGCTTTTACCGGTTCAACGCCAGTCGGTGCGCATATTTTAAAATGTGCGGCAGAAAATATCATTCCTTCAAGCGTAGAATTGGGTGGTAAATCGCCGAACGTCTTTTTTGAAGATGTTTTAGATCAAGAGGATGAATTTGTTAGTAAAGCGGTTGAGGGTGCGGTACTGGCCTTCTTTAATCAAGGTGAAGTGTGTACTTGCCCCTCGCGCTTGCTGGTTCAAGAATCTATTTATGAAGCGTTTATGGCGAAAGTGCTTGAGCGTGTGCAGCGCATTAAACGCGGCAATCCACTCGATACTGAAACCATGGTTGGTGCGCAGGCCTCAAAAGAGCAATTTGATAAAATTTTAAGCTATGTTGCCATTGGGCAGGATGAAGGCGCGGAATTACTGATAGGGGGTGATGTCGAAGTATTGGCCGGTGAATTTGGTGCAGGCTATTATATTCAGCCGACGATTATGCACGGGCATAATAAAATGCGCATTTTTCAGGAAGAAATTTTTGGGCCATTCGTCTCTGTCACGACCTTTAAAGATGAAGCGGAAGCTTTAGAAATTGCCAATGATACTGAATTTGGTTTAGGTGCAGGTTTATGGACGCGCGATACTAATCGCGCTTATCGCATGGGACGTGGCATTCAAGCAGGACGTGTTTGGGTGAATTGTTATCATCATTATCCGGCTCATGCGGCTTTTGGGGGCTATAAAAAGTCTGGCGTTGGACGGGAAAATCATAAAATGATGCTCGATCATTATCAGCAAACCAAAAATATGTTGGTCAGTTATGATATTAACCCACTAGGTTTTTTCTAGTTGCCGCTAAGGCATAAGTTTTTAATAACTTGAACAGAAGTGCAATAGCTAAAGCTATTGCACGCCTTATCAAATGCCGAAGTTAATAAAGGCTGTAAATATTCAAAGACCCTCTGCTTATCTCCTTCTCTCTGAGGGCATAGGTATCTACACAACTTTTAAATACAATGAATTAACAAGTGAAGTTACTCCCTCTCCTGCTGGAGAGGGTTGGGATGAGGGGGATAAATGCAGAGGTGTCTGAATGTTTTACTAAAGGCTGGTTGTTAAAGCCCTCCTATATTTTCCATTTTTAATTACGCGTAAATTTTATGTCTAATCATCATACCTACGAACATCAAATCCACCCGGTAAAAGAGCATATTGTTAAAAATGCTCATATTAATAACGCACAATATCTCGCCTTATATAAACAATCCATTGAGCAGCCTGAAACCTTCTGGGCGGAACAAGCAGAGCGTTTTTTAGACTGGCACAAGCCTTGGGATAAAGTCATGGACTATGATTATCCTAAAGGGGAAATTAAATGGTTTGAAGGGGGCAAGCTGAATGTTAGTGTTAATTGCCTCGATCGCCATTTAGCCACGCGTGGCGATCAAGTTGCTTTGATTTGGGAGGGCGATGACCCGGCCAATGATAAAAAAATGACCTACCGCGAACTGCATCAAGAAGTTTGTCGATTTGCTAATGTCTTAAAAGCGCAGGGCGTGCAAAAAGGTGATCGGGTCTGTATTTATTTGCCGATGATTATCGAAGCTGCGGCGGTTATTTTGGCGTGTACGCGTATTGGTGCGGTGCATTCGATTGTCTTTGGTGGATTTTCAGCGGAAGCCTTAAAAGATCGCATTAATGATGCTGATTGTAAATTAGTTGTTTGTGCTGATGAAGGTTATCGCGGCGGTAAAATCATTCCGATTAAAGCAACGGTTGATAAAGCCGTCGCCTCCTGTCCTTGTGTGCAGCGTGTGGTGGTGATTAAAAACAGTGGCAATACTGTGGCATGGCATGATGCCCGCGATGTTGGCTATCAGCAAGCAATGGCAGCAGTATCGGTTGATTGTGAACCTGAATGGATGGATGCGGAAGATCCTTTATTTATTTTATATACTTCGGGATCCACAGGACAACCCAAAGGCTTGTTGCACACGACGGGCGGTTATTTGCTTTATGCGGCAATCACGCATAAATATATTTTTGATTATCAAGAGGGTGAAATTTATTGGTGTACCGCTGACATAGGCTGGATTACCGGTCATAGCTATATGATCTACGGGCCTTTATGTAATGGCGCAACCACTTTATTATTTGAAGGGGTGCCGACCTATCCCGATGCCAGTCGGTTTTGGCAGGTAGTGGATAAACATCAGGTGAATATTTTCTATACCGCTCCAACAGCATTGAGAGCTTTGATGGCGCAAGGTGATCAATACTTAGACAATACCGAGCGTAGTAGTTTGCGTGTTTTGGGGTCGGTGGGTGAACCGATTAATCCAGAAGCGTGGGAATGGTATTATGAATTAGTAGGTAAGGAAAACTGCCCGATTGTCGATACCTGGTGGCAAACGGAAACGGGCGGTATTTTAATTACCCCGTTACCGGGTGCGACTGAATTAATACCTAGCTCGGCCACGCGGCCTTTCTTTGGTGTTAAGCCAGCGATTTTAAGTAATGAAGGGCAGTTAATAGTAGATGGCGCTGAAGGTGTCTTAGTGATAGAGCGTCCTTGGCCTGGCCAAGCGCGGAGTATTTATGGCGATCATCAGCGTTTTATTGATACCTATTTTAAAAATTATCCCGGTTATTATTTTACCGGCGATGGCGCCAGATGTGATGAGCGCGGCTATTACTGGATTACCGGCCGTGTCGATGATGTGATTAATGTTTCTGGACATCGCATGGGCACGGCAGAAGTAGAATCAGCCATGGATGAACATCCCTTAGTTGCTGAGTCTGCGGTTGTTGGTTATCCGCATGATATTAAAGGGCAGGGCATTTATGCGTATGTCACCCTGCATGTAGGGATTGAGGGGACTGAGGCATTAAAAAAAGAACTGGTGGATTTGGTGCGTGCGGATATTGGCCCGATTGCCAGTCCTGATTTAATTCAGTGGTCATCGCAGTTACCTAAAACGCGTTCAGGTAAAATTATGCGCCGGATATTGCGTAAGATTGCTGCTAATGAGCTGGATACTTTAGGTGACACGTCAACTTTAGCTGATCCTGAAGTCGTGCAAAGTATTATTGATAATCGCTTAAATCGTTTTTAATAAGTGATGTTACGTACGCTTCAGATGGAATCTGATCTGAAGCGAATTATTTGTGAGATTTGGGTGCAACGTGTTGAAACTATACAATTATTAACATGCAAGCTTTTGTTATACTTGTTTTCGATAACTTCGCCCTTAGGAATAAGACACTAATAACTTAAGCAGGCGTAAAAAAGCTTTAGCTTTTTTGGTCAGGCACAGCAATAGCTAAAGCTATTGCACTCCTTATCAAATGCCAAAGCTAATTTAACCTGAGTTCGGGATAATAGTTATTGATTTTAAAGGGGATTTTTATATTTCCATGATTTTCCTAGCCAAATCATGCAGATACCCCCTTAAAAGGCGACTTAAAAATCCAAGATTATTTGTATTTTTAGACAAAAATACATAAATATAACTGTAACAACTAGATATTAAAGGGATTTTCTTATCCCGAACTCAGGTTAATTTAAGGATTTTGTAATTGAAAATGAATAAAAATGTGCTGATAAGCAATATGCTGCTGGTTCTTTGTTATTTTATTGCAGGGCAACTGGCGCTTACTTTATCCCTGCCTCCTAGTGGCGCAACTTCCTTATGGGCACCTGCTGGTATAGCGCTAGGTGCGGTTTTAATTTGGGGATATCGATTATTGCCGGGTGTTTTTTTCGGTGATTTTCTTGTTGCCGTAGATTTAATTGGTCTGGATGATCATACGGCTATTGCACTATGTTTTATTATCGGCGGGCAAGCCATGTTTCATGCTTGGCTAGGAAGGTATTTATTAGTTAAATTTAAACTGTGGCCAACATTATTGGTTGATGATCGAGATATTCTTAAGTTTTTTCTGATAGCGGGGGTTGTTGCCGCATTTTTTCCTGCTTTATTGGCTGTTGCTGCTGATTCGTTATTGGGTGTGTTAAATGCAGGCACTTGGTTAGATTCTTTGGTTGTTTGGTGGGTAGGTAGTGCATTAGGTGTTGTTGTATTTACACCGGTTACCTTAATTTTATTTGCTAGACCGAAATTAAGTTGGCGTAATAGAGTGGTTACGGTTGCTGTGCCCATGGTGATATTATTTTTGGCCTTGTTCTTTGTTTTACAATACGCTCGAACAAACGAGGAACGGCAGGCGCTAAATCGGTTCGCCGCAAATGCTGAAATTACGCATACTTTGATTAAGGGGGAGCTGGAAAAGCATGAAACCCTATTAAGGTCTATGGCGGCTAATTTTCAAAATAATAAGCAGTTAAATCAACAATATTTCGATCATTACTTAACTGAGTTTTCGGAGTATCAAGAAGATATTTATGCCGTGGCATGGGCTGAGTACCTGCCTGATGAGAGCCGTGTAGATTACGAGCAGCAGTATGGTGATATTCTTGAATTAAATAGTCAAGGGCTTGTCGTACGTGCCGCAAAGCGTGCAGGTTATTTTGTAATTAAATATTCACAAGTGCCTAGTGAGTATTTTTCTGCTTATCAAGGGCTCAGTAGTGTTAATAATTTTGACCTATGTTTTGGCGCCGACCATGCTGTTTTATGTGATTACATGCAGCACACTAAAACCTCGATTATGCTCTGGCCGAAATTAGAGTCGCTTCTGCTATATCCTGAGCAGCGATTTATCTATGTGTTGCCGGTTATTGCAGAGCATAAAGTCGTAGGCTTAGTCGCAAATATGTACAGCTATGAGCATTTGTTTGGTCAGTTGTTACATTCCTTTGATCAGCAATGGTTAGAGCTGGAAATTATCGATATTACAGCAGAGCCTGCTAAGAGCTTGTTTAATAGTGTTAAAAACAAAAAGTCATTAGAGGTTGTTGCTTATCAAAATTTGCTGGTAAATAAAATAGTAGACGTTGGTGGGCGACAATGGCAATTTAGCTACCGTCCTTCTCCTGAGTTTATCGGGCATTATGCTTCCTGGTCATTTTATTGGTTGATTACCGCTAGTTTTTTTGTATTGAGTTTGATAGGCGCATTCTTATTGAATATTGCCGGCCGTGAGCAGCGCATTCGGAATGAAGTTGAGGCAAAGACTAAAAAAATAAGTAAGCAAGCGGTATTACTAGAAGACAGTGAGCGTAAGTTTCGGCGTTTAGTGGAGGGGGTTAGAAGTGACTATATTATCTATACGCATGATGTTGAGGGTGTGTTTACCTATGTGAGTCCTTCTATTGAAACCATATTGGGCTATACTCCTGAAGAGTTTTTAGTGCATTATACGACGTATCTGCCGGATACCGAGCTGAACCAGTTGGCACAGTCTTTTACGGATCGAGTGATTCAAGGTGAAGCGCCTCCTTCTTATGAGCTGGAAATATTGCATAAAAATGGCAGTTTGCATACTTTGCGCATTACTGAAGCGCCATTATTTGATGCGCAAGGTAAAGTGATTGCAGTTGAGGGGATTGCTCAGGATATTACTACCCTTAAAGCCGCTCGGTTGGAAATGGAAAAACTTTCTTTGGTGGTTACGCATAGTCCTAATGGCGTGATAATTACTAATAAAGAAGGTATTGTTGACTATGTGAATCCAAAATTTAATGAGATTACAGGTTATAGCAGTGATGAAATAAAGGGTAAGTCACCCAGTCTGGTTAGTTCGGGGCATACGCCAATCAATGTTTATAGGGACTTGTGGAATACTTTACTGGCAGGCAAAGAATGGCGGGGGGAATTGCAGAACCGTAAGAAAAATGGCGAGTTATTTTGGGCAAGTGAGCATATTTGTCCGATGTTTGATGGGGCAGGTAACATCACCCATTTTGTTGCCATTCAAGAGGATATCACTGAGGCGAAACGCTTACGTGAAGAGATCAATTATCAAGCCAGTCATGATTTATTAACCGGTTTGGTTAATCGACGTGAGTTTGAGGTGCGCTTAAAGCGAGTGGTTGATTCGGCTAAGCGAGAAAGAGATGCGCATGCGCTTTGCTTTCTTGATTTGGATCAATTTAAAGTGGTTAATGATACTTGCGGTCATGTTGCAGGTGATGAGCTGTTGCGTCAGGTTGGCAGTTTAATGCAAGACAATATCCGTTCGCGTGATACTTTGGCGCGGCTAGGCGGTGATGAATTTGCCATTTTGATGGAGCATTGCGGTATTGTTCAGGCAAATCAAGCGGCTGAGCATGTTATTCGTGCAATGGAGAATTTTCGGTTTCATTGGGAAGAGCATACTTTTACCATTGGTATCAGTATAGGTTTGGCAATTATTGATCAGCACACCAAAGATAGTCAGGAAATTTTAAGTCAAGTGGATAGCGCGTGTTATGCGGCAAAAGATGCAGGACGCAATCGAGTTGAAGTACATGCTGAAAATAGCGAACGCTTAAGACAGCGTAAAGGCGAGATTAAATGGCGTAGTGAAATTAGTGATGCGCTGGATAATGATCGCTTTTTGCTTTATGTGCAGCCTATTGTGCCGGTTTTAAATAAGGAGCTTAACATTGGCTATGAGGTGTTATTGCGTTTAAAAATGCAGGACGGAACCATCGTTCCACCGAGTGCTTTTTTACCCGCTGCTGAGCGCTATAATTCAGCGACCCGTATTGATCGTTGGGTGATTCATCATACCTTGCAGTGGTTAAGTCGTCATGCCGAGCAATTGCAGCAGGTCAGCTCGTTTGCTATCAACTTGTCTGGTCAATCGTTAGGTGATGAAACGGTGCTTAATTATATTATTCATCAATTTGAAAGTGGCGATGTTCCCGCTGAGAAAATTAAGTTTGAAATTACTGAAACGGCTGCAATAGCGAATTTACAGGATGCTACGCTATTTATGAAGACCTTATCGAAGTTTGGTTGCCAATTTGCTTTAGATGATTTTGGTAGCGGTCTTTCTTCCTTTGCTTATTTGAAAAATTTAAATGTTGATGTATTAAAAATTGACGGTATGTTTGTAAAAGATATGCTAGATGATCCGATTGACCATGAAATGGTAAAATCGATTAACCAGATTGGTCATGTGATGGGTTTGGAAACCATTGCTGAGTTTGTCGAAAATGAACAGATTTTAGAACAGTTGCGGATAATTGGCGTTGATTATGCTCAGGGTTATTACCTAGGTAAGCCCGTACCGATTGATAGTATTTTGAATAATAATAAAAATTAATATGCATTATCACGCTATTACCAAGAAAATTGTTGAGCGCCCTGTATTAAGTAGACAAACAGGACTTACTGAAATAAATCCCGTACTTAAGCGGATCTATTTGGCGCGCGGCATTAAATCAGATGCTGAATTGCAGTATGGCTTGGCGCAACTGCCTTCGCCTTGGTTATTAACGGGGATGCAGGAAATGGTCACTTATCTGATTGCTGCGCTGGATCAGCAGAAGAAGCTGGTGATTGTTGCTGATTTTGATGCCGATGGTGCGACTAGCTGTGCAGTGGCCATGTTAGGCTTGCAATTATTGGGCTTTAAGCATGTGGATTTTATTGTACCTAATCGTTTTCAATATGGTTATGGCTTAACACCCGAAATTACTGCGCTCGTGATTGCTAAGCAAGCGGACGTGTTAATCACTGTAGATAATGGTATCTCTAGTCTGGCGGGAGTAGAGGCAGCGAAAAAAGCGGGTCTGCAAGTCTTAGTAACCGACCATCATTTACCGGGCGAACAATTGCCTGCTGCCGATGCCATTGTTAATCCTAATTTACCAAATGATGAATTTCCGAGCCGTGCTTTAGCGGGTGTTGGTGTGATGTTTTATGTGTTGATGGCATTGCGTAGCCGGCTGCGTGAGCAAGGATGGTTTATTCTGCATAAAACGACCGAACCTAATTTAGCGCAATTATTGGATTTAGTGGCTTTAGGGACAGTTGCTGATGTCGTGGCGCTAGATCAAGTCAATCGAATTTTAGTACACCAGGGTTTGTTGCGTATGCGCTCTGCTCAAGGTCATATAGGAATTAAAGCCTTAGTGGAAATAGCAGGCCGCAATTTGCATGGTTTGACCTCTTCGGATTTAGGGTTTTCCATTGGCCCGCGCTTAAATGCAGCGGGACGTATGGATGATATGAGTGTCGGCATTCAATGCTTGCTGTCTGACGATGCCGTGTTAGCCAAAAATCTAGCGATGCAAATGAATGAGTTGAATAGTGATCGGCGCGAAGTCGAGGGGCAAATGAAGCAGGAGGCGATGTCTTTATTAAAGGAAATGAAGGCCTTTGATGCTCAGCATTTAGCCGCTGGTGTCTGTCTTTATAATGAAGATTGGCATCAGGGTGTTATTGGTATTTTGGCCTCACGCATTAAAGATCGATTAAATCGTCCGGTGATTGCTTTTGCCAATGCTGATCAGGGGGAAATTAAAGGTTCTGCACGCTCCATTCCAGGAGTGCATATTCGTGATGTGCTCAGTGATATTGCCGTGGCTCATCCTAAAGTACTGACTAAGTTTGGTGGCCATGCTATGGCCGCAGGTTTAAGTATAAAATTACATGATTATCCGGTGTTTATGCTGGCTTTTGATAAGGCAGTTAAACAGCGTTTAGTGGCTGTTGATTTGGATCAGAAAGTGTATAGCGATGGTGAATTGACCGAAGCAGAAATGACCCTTGGTTTTTGTGAATTATTAAAAAGTGCGGGACCGTGGGGGCAGGAATTTCCTGAGCCATTATTTCATGGCGTGTTTGATGTCGTGCAGTCGCGTATTGTTGGTCAGCAGCATTTGAAATTAGTATTACGCCAAGCAGAGAAGGAATTACTGATTGATGGGATTGCTTTTTTTGTTGAACGACCAGAATATTGGCTAGGCTTACGCCAAGTAAAAATTGCTTATAAATTAGATATTAATGAATACAATGGCCAGCGCAGCATTCAGTTTATCATTGATTATATCGAGAAGTTAGCCTAGAGCAAGGCTGCTAAAGAAAGTTACATACCGAGAAAGGATGCAAGCATAGCCCCTGAATGACTTAGCGGGGCTATTGCTTGTTACTTTATACGAACTATACGAACTGAATTAACGGCGATTAGATTTAGGCGATTCAAAGCCTACTCTTAATGCATTGCCGTTAAAATTTTTGCCATCTAAGCCTGCAATAGCCGCGCGAGCTTCATGACCTTCCATGCCGATAAAGCCAAATCCTTTGCATTCATCGGAAAAAATGTCCGTGATAAGTTCAGATGAGCGCACTGTGCCAAATTGGGCAAATAGGGCTTCAAATTCTTTTGCAGTGGTGTTTGAGGGTAAATTGCCAACAAATAGCCTTTTCAATAGTGTTCCTCTTCTAGCGGTGATAATTTCATTGTAGCTACAAAAAAAGAACCCCGCCTAGGCGAGGTTCCATTTATTCGGTAAACCGATTAGGTCGAACTTAAGATGCTACAACGCTAGTTGCTTGAGGACCTTTAGGGCCGTTTTCTACATCATAAGTAACTGCTTGACCTTCGTTCAAGGTTTTGAAGCCAGTTCCTTGAATAGCGCTAAAATGTACAAATACATCTGCACCGCCATCATCTTGAGAAATAAAACCAAAACCTTTGGACTCGTTAAACCATTTTATAGTGCCTGTAGCCATAGAACTTAATACCTAAAAAATTAAAAAATTAAAATGTTGTATACAGCTGATGCAAGAGGAAACTCAGAAAAATATGCGAGGGAATAAACTTTTTACTACCAATAACAAAATCTGTAACGCCTCTCACTATAGGGTAATCGACAAGGTTTTTCCACAAATATAAAATATATTATTGGGAATAAGAAAGAAAAAGGACATGATGGATAACTAATCTAAAGCATAAAACACCTCTAAGCGACTATCTTTACTCGATTTTACAGGGGCGTCTTATTTTTTAAGTTAAATAGGCGCTAGTCTATATTGCTGGGGAAAATTAAAGGTTTTTGACTTTAAATTAGGCATTTCTTGACCTAAAAAGAGCATAATATTTGTGTTAAAAGGGAAATTCGCTGCAGAATGTAAATATTTAGAGACCCTTTTCTTATCACCTTCTCCCTTGCTGGGCATAGCTATCTACACAACTTGTATACTGCTAAATACTATGAATTAAAAAGTGAAGTTGCTCCCTCGCTTGCTGGAGAGGGTTGGGGCTGTGAATATTTACCTCAGAGCAGTTAATTAAAAATCGAGTTAGCTCTTCGCTGATTGGGAAAGTGTCTGATTGCTGGTAATATTGGCCATACTTTTTAACCTAACTACTTAATTAGCGGCCAAATAAAACATCGAACCTCTCGTTTTAAGTAATAGACACTTTATTTTTATAATGCAATCTAAACTCGATCAATTAAATTTTGATAACCGTTTTATTCAAGAATTACCTGCCGATAAAACCATAGGACATACGCCTAGACGACAAGTTGAACAGGCCTGTTATTCGCTAGTCTCACCGACGCCGGTTAGTGCGCCGCAATTAGTCGCACATGCTCAAGAAGTGGCTGATTTATTAGAGCTATCGGAACAAGACTGTTTGAGTGATTACTTTACTCAAGTGTTTTCTGGTAGCCAAATGGCCAAGGGGATGGAGCCTTATGCAATGTGTTATGGCGGCCATCAATTCGGGCATTGGGCGGGGCAATTGGGTGATGGTCGGGCGATTAATTTAGGTGAGGTCATCAATCAAAAAGGCGAGCGCTGGGCTTTGCAATTAAAAGGTGCAGGTTTAACGCCGTATTCGCGTACTGCAGATGGTTTGGCGGTTCTGCGCTCTTCTGTACGTGAGTTTTTATGCAGTGAAGCCATGTATCATTTAGGTGTGCCTACCACGCGTGCTTTAAGTTTAGTGACCACTGGCGAGCAAGTGGTGCGCGATATGTTTTACGATGGTAATCCACGCGCAGAATTAGGCGCCGTTGTTTGTCGGGTTGCACCCTCGTTTGTGCGTTTTGGTAGTTTTGAAATTCATTCGGCACGGCACAATATAGCACTGCTGCGTCAGTTAGTAGATTACACGATTCGTACCGATTTTCCGCATTTGGGTGAGCCTAGCCTTGAAGTTTATCAAGCTTGGTTTCATGAAGTTTGCGCTAAAACAGCGGAAATGATTGTCCATTGGCAGCGTGTTGGTTTTGTCCATGGAGTGATGAATACCGATAATATGTCGATTCTAGGCTTGACGATTGATTATGGGCCTTATGGCTGGCTGGATAATTATGATCCTGATTGGACGCCCAATACTACGGATAGAGAATATCGACGTTATCGTTTTGGTAATCAGCCGCAAATTGCCGCATGGAATTTAACACAACTGGCCAATGCGATTTATCCCTTGATTGAACAAGTCGAGCCTTTGCAGGAAGGTTTGAATATTTACAGTCAAACTTTTATTCAAGGCTATCAGGAAATGATGGCGGAAAAGCTGGGCTTGCAAGTTTATGATGCGCAAACGGATAAAGCGTTGATTGATGATTTAGTAAAAGTATTGGTTTTAGCTGAAACCGATATGACCCTTTTCTATCGTTTGCTGGCGGATATTGCAACGGAAACTGAGCTAAGTGATGCGCAGTTACTTGCTCAATTATCTGTCGCTTATTATCAGCCTGAGCAATTAACGGAGGCGATTAAGACTCATATTATTGCTTGGTTACGTCGTTATATTGTCCGAGTTCAGCAAGATAGCAGTGATGATCTGCGCCGCAAACAGGCGATGAACGCGGTCAATCCTAAATATGTGTTGCGCAATTATCTGGCGCAGTTAGCGATTGATAAAGCGGAGCAAGGTGATCCAAGTATGGTGCAAGAGTTGCTGGAAGTGCTACGCCATCCTTATGATGAACAACCCGAACATCAAGCTTGGGCTGAGAAACGCCCAGACTGGGCGCGAACTAAAGCGGGCTGTTCGATGTTATCGTGCAGCTCTTGAGGCAAGAGACAAAATGACAGAAACTACGATGCAAGTTCCTCAGGGGCGCTTGCAAATATTACGCTTTCCCATTGAAAAGCATGAAAAACTACAAGCTTGGGATGCGGCTGATGAATATTTATTACAGAATGTGGCAGAAAAATTAGAGTTAGATAGTCAGCCTAGTGTGTTGATTATTAATGATAGTTTTGGTGCTCTAGCGGTGGCGTTAAGTGCTTATAAACCCTGTGTTGTGTCTGATTCATTTATCTCGCAAGCGGCTACCCGGCAAAATTTAATCTTAAATGAAATAGACGTTGATACTGTGCGTTTGTTTAATAGTCTGGTATTACCGCAAGATAAGTTCGATTTTATTTTAATTAAAGCGCCGAAAACATTGGCATTTTTAGAGGATATGCTAATACGCTTGCAAGTTAATTTAACCGCTAATACTCAAGTGATTGTCGCGGGCATGGTCAAGCATTTATCGGCCTCTGTGTGGCAGATGGTGGCGCGTTATATCGGGGCAACTACACCGTCTAAAGCAGTTAAAAAAGCGCGCTTAATTTATGCCCAAGTTGATCTGAATCGCGCTGTTCCTATTAACCCTTATCCTGTTTATTATCCGCTGGAAAATACCCAGTATCAGATTTGTAATCATGCCAATATTTTTTCGCATAAAAGTTTGGATATGGGCACGCGTTTTTTCCTGGCGCATTTACCACAAGCTGAGAAATATCAGCAAGTGGTTGATTTAGGCTGTGGTAATGGTGTAGTCGGATTGATCTTTGCTGCGAAAAACCCTAATGCGCAACTGCATTTTGTGGATGAATCTTTTATGGCGGTGGCTTCAGCAGAAGAAAACTTTAAGCAGGCAGTAACAACAGCTATTGCCAGTTTTCAAGCTGGCGATGCGTTAACTGATTTTGCCGATAAGTCGATGGATTTAATTTTATGTAATCCTCCTTTTCATCAACAAAATACCGTAGGTGGGCATATTGCTTTACGCATGTTTGAGCAATCTAAAAAAGTATTGAGGCAGGGCGGTGAATTATGGGTGATTGGTAATCGTCATTTGGGTTATCACGTGAGTCTTAAAAAGTTTTTTTCTAACGTTGAAGTGATAGCCTCTAATACAAAATTTGTCCTTATTAAGGCCGCCAATTAATAATAAAAGGAAATTCAGGCGTGAATAAGTAGAGCAGGGCACAGCTAATAAGCATGCCTATAGACGCACTGAAATATTTTACGCTGAAGAGTTTGAAGGCCGTGCCAAATGAGCGCTTTAATTGTGCATTACCTAAATCGACACTAAATAATTCATCGAGCAATAAGTGGACAATAAAGCCAAAACCAATAAAGAGTCCACTAAGCCATGCAAACATAATAGCCGTATTCAGTAAATAGTAAACGCTAAAAGTCGTCAGAAAAGTAAACAAAACAGCACATAAGATTGAATGAAAAGCGCCGCGATGCACAGTTGCCTTTTTAAATAAGGCTAATAGCGGATAACGCACTAGAAAAAATGTGCCGCTAGCGATAATAAACACGTGTTGGACTTTATATTGACCATGATAAGCAAGAATCGCGAGCATGGACATAAGTGTTGCTAACGAGGTAAATAATATTTTTAACGGGTGTGAATTGTCTGAATCTATATCAGGTAGTAATCCGCCGATTGTGCCTAAAAAAATAAACCAAGGAATATCAAATACATCTATATAATTTGTATTGAATAAGCTGGCTGCGGCGATACTGCTAGCGCTAGCGGCAATAAAAAGGTGAGTGTTAAAGTTCGCCATATAATGTGTTTGAGTCGAAGAGCAACCGACTATCATAGCAATTTTTCTAGGAGTCGTTGAGTGCGCTGTATTAATTTTCCTGCCAAGATTGAAGAAGTGATAAAAAAGTCGCGTTTTCTCGGTTTTATTTATCCTTGTTTTAGTGAAAATGAAGCGCATGCTTATTTGCATGATTTACGTGATGCGCATAGTGGAGCCAATCATATTGTCTTCGCCTATCGCATAAGAACAGATCAAGCGCTTGTGTGCCGGTTTTATGATGCAGGTGAGCCATCAGGTACCGCCGGAAAGCCTATTTATCAGTATATTGAAGGGAATGATCTGATTAATGTTCTTGTTGTTGTGGTGCGTTATTTTGGCGGTATTAAGCTAGGAGCAGGTGGGTTAACGCGTGCCTATGGCAATACTGCTAAACAAGTGATTGAAGTCGCCGATATAACAGAATTTGTTGAATTAGCGAGTGTACATTTCACCTTAGATTATAAAGCTCTACAGCATTTTGAATATCAATTAGCCAAATATTCTGGAACTATTATCAGCAAGGATTTTGCTGGGCAGGTTAATTTGGTAGTGCAATTGCCGGTGGTCAATTCTGCATCATTATTAGCACTTTTTCCGGGACAGATTTTGTAGTCAATAAGCACCTGAAGAGGGACTGTGGTTATTTTTAGCATAGCAAAAGAGGATGATACAAAATTCTAATTGAGAATCGTTTGCATTTAGCTTTGCTTGTCTATATACTGCACTTTTTTAAGTATTTTGCAGGAAGATAACGATGGGTGTAGCCAAGCAATCATTCGCCATATATACGGCTTTAATGCTGATGAGTAATGGTGCAGATGCTGTTGATAAGCCGCAAACGATGGAAGAAATGTGGCAAATTATTGAAGCGCAGCAAGTACAATTAGATGCCATGAAGAAAACCTTAGAAGCTTTTCAAGCTGCTAAAGTGGAGCTTAGCGAAAAAGGGCATGCGCAAAGTTTAACTAATGCTGAATTGAAAGAATTGGAGCATAAAACGGATGCATTAACCCAGGTAGTAGAAACCATGCGAACTTCTTTAGTGATTCCAGAAGCTAAAGAGCTTAAAAGTGCTTATGGCTTAGGGCCCGCTGCGTCTAAGGTTTACCAAGTTGATCAAGGCTTATCAATTGGCGGTTATGGTGAGGTTAATTTCCAAACTTTTGTGGGTGATAAAGGGCCAAAGGATAAAAATAATGCTGATATGGAGCGTTTAGTGCTGTATGTAGGCTATAAATTCACTGACTCTATTATTTTTAATAGTGAAATAGAATTTGAGCACGCCTCTACTGATGCGGCTTCAAATAACGGTTCGGTTTCTGTTGAATTAGCGGCGATGGATTTTTTGCTTGATCCTATGTTTAATATTCGTGCCGGTGTCGTTTTACTGCCGATGGGTTTTATCAATCAGATTCATGAGCCACCGTTTTATTTTGGTAATAACCGCCCAGAAGTTGAACGTGTGATTATTCCAAGTACTTGGCGTGAAGTCGGTGCCGGGATCTTTGGTGAAATTATTCCTGATTTAAGCTATACCATGTATGCGGTCAGTGGGTTACGCGCTGATAAATTCAGTTCTAGTGGTATCCGTAGCGGCAGGCAACAAGCTTCGGTTGCTTTAAATGAAGACATGGCTTTTGTGGGGCGTATTGATTATGCACCGTCTTGGTTACCTGGTTTAACGATAGGTACTTCGGCTTATTTAGGTAATTCAGGCCAAGGTGAAGTAGATGCGGATGTGTTTACTCAGTTATATGAAGCGCATGTGGAATGGAAATACCGTGGATGGGAGTTCCGTACTTTAGGCTCATGGGGACATATTGGTGATGCAGCAATTGTCAGTGCACATAATGGTACAACCGTAGGTAGCTCAAATTATGGGGTTTATACTGAAATTGGCTATGATGTTATGCCTTTGATTATGCCAGATACAATACAATATTTAGCGCCCTTTTTTCGTTATGAAAAGTTAGATACCTTGGCAACTGTTGCCGATGGATATTTGGATGATCTCAGTGAAGAGCAGGATATATTCCAAGTAGGTTTTAATTATAAACCGATACCACAAGTTGTTATTAAAGCAGATTATCGTAATAGAAATACTAAAGCGGGAACGAAACCGGATGAGTTCAATATAGGATTTGGTTTTATCTTCTAATGACTTTTCTGGTTTTTATTTTGTTTCTTTGTCGGGCGCCGCTTTAGCCCACTTTTGATGCTTTAAGTTTTAGTTTATTGCCCTTTATTATGAAGGTATTTGTGGCAGGAGCTTTTAGCCGCGATTTGTATAAAATCGCGGCTAAAAGTTTCTCTCACGGAATCTATTAAATAGGTACTCAACGTGTAAACTACTTTTTACAGTAGTTTGTGCGTAGAGACGTTGTCGCATTGGATCAACTGGTTTAAAGTTACTCGCTGAAGCTTCTCCTTAACCCCCATAGATTGAATAATCTGTTATGAAATTTTTTACAAGACGTCTTTTATTGCTACTATTGTCACTGCTTGTCGCAAGTCCTAGTTACGCAAAAATTTACTATAGTAAACAAGAAGCCATGCAGCTTGCTTTTAGTGAAGGTGCTGAAGTGGAAATGTTATCCTTATTCCCTAAGGCAGATCAAGTGGAGCGTATAGAGGAATTGGCGCGGGTTAAATTAGATTCCCCTTTATTTACTTTTTATGTGGGTAAAAAAGCAGGAGAAATCCTAGGTTATGCTGCCATAGAAACGCGTAATGTGCGTACTAAGCCAGAGACTTTATTGATCGTGTTGACGGCACAAGGGAAATTGAGTCAAGTGCATACCTTGGCTTTTCATGAGCCGCCAGAGTATCAGCCGCCTGAGCGTTGGTATGCGCAATTATTTGATTTACCCTTGGCTGAGCTAAGTTTTGCTGCGGGAGTGCAAGGTATTTCAGGCGCGACTTTAAGTACCCGGGCGGGATTAGACAGTGTGCGTAAGGTATTAGCTATTTATCAAGTAATAGTAGTCGAGCAGCCCTAATGCGATTTTTTGCCACCGGCGAGCAAAATCGCCAGCTTTTAATGAACTCATTAATTTTGATGTTTTTGGGTTATATTTTTTTACTTTGGATCAGTAATGGTTTGATGTATTTTCATAAAATGGACTTAACACCGACATCGGTGGTCAGTTATTATTTGGGCTCGGAGGAGGATTTTACCCAACCGAAAAGTTATCAAAGCTTGTTAGAGGTGTCGCATTTTCATTTGTTTGCAATGGGCATGTTGGTACTGACGTTAACGCATTTAATGATTATGACTCAGCTATCTACTTTAGTGAAGGTCTGGTTGAGTGCGCTGATTTATCTATCAGCAATTGCCAATGAGGCGGGAGGTTGGTTGGTTCGCTATGTGCATCCTGATTTCGCTTATTTTAAAATTGCTAGTTTTATCTTATTGGAGCTTTCTTTAGCAGCTCTGATTCTTTTGGTTACCCTGTCCTTGTTTTATGCACGGCGTAAGATGCAGGAAAAATAAGCATTAGTTTATTGGTTGGCTTGGCATTTTCTGCGTATTTTTTATTAAGGTTGCAACGGCATATCTGGCATTTTAATAATTAAATTAACGCGGCGGTTTTTTTCTCGTCCTGTTGGCTCGTCATTGTTACTGATGGGCTGTGTATCTGCATAAGTTGTTGCGCGTAGTCTTGATTCTGGGATGCTTTCTTGGCATTAGAAAATGCAAAACACTTAATGCCCTTGCTGCGCCGAGCTCCCAATTCGACGGGAATTGTTGCGTTGCAATAGGACGATTATCGGTATGTCCTTCGATATAAATAATACCAACGGATTGCTGTAGTAATTTGCTCAGCGGTAGTAATATTTTTTCGCCTTTTAGGGTGATTAAAGCGTCGGCGCTATCAAACAATATATTGTCTTGAATTTCGATATAAATACGACTGTTTTTAAACTGTAAGTTAATGGCATCGGCGATACCTAGTGTTTCTAGTTGTTGTTTAAAGGCTTCTTGCCAGTCCTTGCTTTCTTGTGTGGTTTCCGGTGTTTTCTTGTCAGCTTGTTCTGCTGTTTTTTGGGCGACTTGAGGCGGTTCGATTGGCGTGATTGGCTTTTCAGTTACTGGCGTTTCTAGGGGTTCTGCGTGTGCGTTTTGTAGGTCGGCAATAGTTTGCGCGGCTACTGGCTGTAAGGGTTCATGTGTGGCTGTTTGAATAGATATTGTTTGTTCTACTGTTGCTGCGTCAATTGGTTGCGCTGCTACAGGATTATGCTTTACCGTTTTTGGTAAAGAGGCTTTTTCTGAGGCGGATTGTTCCGTTTGAATGTCGCTAATCGAGATTAAGCTAATGACTAGCATTAACATCAATACAAACACGTCTAAATAGCTCATTAGCCATGAATGCTGGTTTTGCTCGTTAGTATGATTGAGGAGTTCTTCAAGGTGAGCAGATGAAGCGGCAGTGGGTCTGTTACTAGCCACGTTCACGACTCGCTAGTGTCATCAGCATTGCTGTCATACAGAATAGAAGCATCATGCAAGTCATTGTCATGGTTCATTAAAAATGAATTAAGCGTTTCACGAATAAATGACGGCGAGCGTCTATCTGTCATCAATATAATGCCTTCCATAACCATGCTCATAATCATGACGCGTTGCTCAGTTCGTCTTTCTAGCTTGATCGCAATTGGGTTAAGCACTAGATTGGCCAGAATCAGGCCATAAAAAGTGGTGATTAATGCAATACCCATATTCAGAGTGATCAGACTGATGTCTTTTGCTTCGATAATATGGAGCATATTAATTAAGCCAATTAAGGTGCCGATCATACCAAAGGCAGGCGCAAAATAGCTCATGGCTTTAAATATATCGGCGGCGGTTTTTTCTTTGGCGCGTAGGCGAGCGATACGCCATTTTAACAAGGATAAAATGTCTTCTACTGGAGTTTTATCGACGACTAGTTGAAATCCTGTCTTCAGATAAGGATTATTAATTTTATCTATTTCATTTTCAACGGCGAGTGAGTCTCGGCTAAACCACATTCTTGAGACAGCAATAATCTCATCGGCTTCTTTGCGCGGGTTGAGACTTTCGTAGAAAAGAATGCTGTTTAAGGATCTAAAAGCGTGTTTTATGTCTCTTAGTGGATAACTAATAAATAGTGCAGCAATAGTGCCGCCTATGACAATGGCGAGGCCGGCTGGATTGATAAATAATAAAGGATCATGGGCTTGGAAAATGAAAATGAAGCTGAGTAGTAGCAGGCTCATGACTATGCCGATAGCGGTCGAGTAGTTCATTGTTTTCATTATGGCTTTATTGATACTTAGGGTGATTTAGACAGTTTTTTGTTTTCAGTAGGGACTCTCTTTTTATAGCAAATTGTCAAATAGGCCATCGTTATTCCTGTTAAGAATTTCAACAATAACGGTGTCCTATATTTGCTTATTCATTTAAGGCTTGATATTGCTGGGCGTCGCCTGCCTTTAGAGCATAGGAATCTACACAAGTCTTAAAGCCTTCTCCAGAGGGACAAACCCGCAAAGATCGGGTTTGCATTTACCCACCGGGTGTTGGGCAAGGATAGCCCAACATGATTAGGTTGGATGAGGGAAAATAGATAAAGCCTTGATTTTATTCTCCTCACCCCAACCCTCTCCAGCAGGAGAGGGAGTAACTTCACTTGTTAATTCATTGTATTTAAAGGTGTAAAAGTTGTGTAGATACCTATGCCTGTAGAGTAGGCGCTCGGTAAATCCAAGGCCTACAGTTTTTAATACACTTGAATTCAAGTTATCAGTGGCTAGCCTTTTATTTTAATAATTCTCGTGCTTTTTCAAAGGCAGCGATAAAGTCTAGGTAAACAGGCTTATCACCTGTTAGCATCGATTCAAGTAAGGCATGTTGCACTTTATACTTAATATTGCCTACTGCCAAAGGACCTACGCCTACAGCATTTGGCGAGCTAGTGGCGTGCGTTAATGGTGCGCCAAAATCATTGAGCTTAATACCCGCGATACCTGAAGGCGGCACAGCATTGACATCGCCAACGACTTTTAGTTGCTGGGCATGGCTTAAAACATGAGCATTTAAAATTTGGATACCAGCTTTTGCGGTACAAAAAATAATGTCAGCATCTTCAATCAGGGCAATTTTATCTTCATCATAAGTCGCGATTGTACCTGATAGATTGGACTTAAAGCGGCGGTTGTATTCTTCTGCAAGGCCTTGAGCGACTTCACTTGAAAAGTGATCAACTAAGCTGGTTTTTGCGCCGGCTAATGCGGTAATAACCCCGGTGGCGATGCCAACAGGGCCTGTACCACCAAATACTAGCGCTTTGCAGTCTTTTAATTCTTTGTGGTGCTTTTCTTTCAGCTCTTTTTCTACACAAGCGACTAAGGCCGCTGCGGTCGTGAATGCGCCGCTAGGGTCGGCAAAAACCGAGACCTCAAAAGGCGGTACCATGGCTTTTTTGGCGCTATTTAGCATATCTACCGCCATGCCGAGATCGCGCCCGCCAATAAAAATACCGGTTTGCTTAACACCAACGGGGCCACGTGAAAAAATAACATCTTGAGTCAGTCGGCTTATGCTATCTAATTTGACATTAGCATAAGGCATCAGTACGTCAAAATTACAGTCTAATGCCATATTGATATCAAAAGGGCTGTTATTTTGCATAGGGTCAAACATGTGTAATATGCTTCTTTTGGCCATGAGGAGTCCTTGATTTAAAAAAAGAGTGGTTAAAATTTTTTGATATAAAAAAGTTTATTTAGAGGCTTGAATATAGTCGCGAGCGGCATCGAAAGCATGTTCAAAATGTAAATAAAGCGGATGATCTTTTTCAATCATAGTCTTTAGTAATCTACTTTGTACTTGGTATTTAACATTGCCGATCGCTAAAGCGCCAATACCTACTGCACCTTGTGAGCCAGAAATGGCTTTACCATTATCAAAAGCATCTAAACCAGCAACGCCTGATGGAGGAACAGCGTTAACATCGGCGGCCACTTTTAATTGCGGTGCAGAAGCGATTAATTCAGCGCTTAATAATTCTATGCCGGCTGCGCCTGTGGCAAAAACAACGTCTGCCGTTTTAATGTATTGCGCCTTATCTTCATCGGCACCCGCTGTGATATTAATTTTACCAGCGCCGAATTGCTCATTACACATATCAGTAATGCGTTGCGCTCTATCCAATTGGCGACCGATAATGCGTACATTTGCTCCAGCTTGTGCGGCTAAAACAGCGGCTATTTGACCTACGGGGCCGGTGCCCCCCAAAACAAGGATGTTTTTACCTGTTAAGTCAGTGTTGAATTTGCTTTTGAGTTGATCTTCAACAATGGCAACCATGCCCGCCGCAGTAGTGAAGGCGCCGCTTGGGTCGGCCAAAACGGATACTTGAAACGGAGGGAACATGGCGTCAGTTGCCGCTTTTAGCATATCCATGGCTTGTTTGGTATCGCGGCCACCAATAAAAATACCGGTATATTTTAAACCTTTAGGACTACGTGAAAAAATAGCATCTTGCACTAATCCTTGGACTTCATCAGGCTCTACATTAGTATAAGGTATGGCAGAAACCCAGCCAGCATCAACAGCCATATTGACATCAAAAGGGCTTAGGTTTTTTGCTGTGGTTAGCATATGTAAGATTAAAGGTTTGGACATAGGGTTCTCTATAAATTGATATTGAAACTGAAATGATTGGCTAAGTATAAAATAAAACGCCGGCTATTCACAGGATCTAATTAATGGGGAGGGAAGGGGCTTTAGCCAAGCCTGTTATTCAATCGCATAAAGCCGCTCCCACGAAAAACATTCAGTCTAAGCAGAAATAATGGCGTTAAAGCAAGCACTCGGGCGCATAATTGCTTCAGTCTGTGTTTTATTTGGCATGTAATAGCCGCCAAGGTCAACCGCCTTGCCTTGCACAGAATTTAGTTCTGCGACGATTTTATGTTCATGCTCACTGAGCGCTTTGGCAAGGGGAATAAATTGAGCTTGTAAGGCTTTATCTTCGTTTTGCTCTGCTAAAGATTGTGCCCAGTATAGGGCCAAATAAAAATGACTGCCGCGCGTGTCGAGCTCACCGAGTTTGGCGGAGGGCGATTTGTTGTTATTCAAATACAGGCTGTTCGCCTTGTTTAAGGCATTTGCCAATACTTTTATAGATGCCTGTTGCGTTTTTTCTGCTAAATCCTCTAAGGACACGGCTAAGGCTAAAAATTCACCTAAAGAATCCCATGCTAAATGGTTTTCTGTTAATAATTGTTGAACTAGCACAGGTGCAGAGCCACCCGCGCCTGTTTCAAATAAACCACCACCTGCCAGTAAAGGTACGATAGAGAGCATTTTTGCACTAGTACCCAGTTCTAAAATAGGAAATAAATCAGTCAAATAATCACGCAAAATATTACCCGTAACAGAGATAGTATCTGCACCGGCTTGTACGCGTAATAGTGTGCTGTTAATGGCTTCCAGTGGCGTCATGATGGTAATGCTTAAACCATTGGTATCATGATCTTTTAGATAAGTTTCGACTTTGCTGATTAAGTTCGCATCATGCGCGCGTTGGTGATCTAACCAAAAGATAGCAGGCAATCCAGTGCTTCGTGCCCGAGTAACGGCTAATTTTACCCAGTCTTGTATCGGTAAATCTTTGGTTTGACACATGCGCCAGATATCGCCCGCTGCAACCGCATGTTCTAATAAGCAATTGCCTGCTTCGTCAGTCACGCGTACTAATCCTTTGGCAGGTATTTCAAAGGTTTTATCATGCGAGCCGTATTCTTCCGCTTTTTGCGCCATTAAACCGACATTGCTGACGGTACCCATGGTCGTGACATCAAAGGCGCCGTGTTGTTTGCAAAAATCAATAGTCGCTTGGAAGATACCGGCATAACTGCGATCAGGAATAAGTGCTTTGGTGTCGTGCAGCTGACCGTCTTTGCCCCACATTTTGCCAGAAAAACGGATAGCTGCAGGCATCGATGCATCAATAATCACATCATTAGGTACGTGCAAATTAGTAATGCCTTTTGCAGAATTAACCATGGCTAAAGCGGGGCGTGATTGATAAACCGCTTGAATATCTGCTTCAATGGCTAAACGCTGTTCATCGGGTAAGTGAGCAATTTTTGCATAAACATCGCCTAAACCATTGCGTGTATTAATGCCTAATTTCTTGAAGGTATCTGCGTGTTGCGCAAACACATCTTTATAATAAACATCAACTGCATGACCAAAAATAATCGGATCAGATACTTTCATCATCGTTGCTTTTAAATGCAATGACAACATGACATCTTCCGCTTTGGCGGCTTGCATCTCTTGCTCAAAATAAGCACGTAATGCAGTGCAGTTCATCACGGATGCATCAAGAATTTCACCTGCTAAGACCGGCGTGTTTTGTTTAAGGACTTGCACCGTGCCAGAAGCATCAATAAATTCAATTTTTACAGTGCCGGTATTTTTGATAACAACCGATTTTTCACTGCCATAAAAATCCCCATCAGTCATTGAGCTGACATGTGATTTGGAGTCTGCCGACCACTCGCCCATGGTGTGCGGGTGTTTTTTTGCATACTCTTTAACCGGCGCTGCAACGCGTCGATCTGAATTACCTTCTCGTAACACCGGGTTAACTGCGCTACCTAAAACTTTAGCGTAACGAGCTTTAATGTTCTTTTCCGACTCATTGCTCGGGGATTCAGGGTAATCAGGAATATCAAAGCCTAAATCTTGAAGCTCTCTAATAGCTTTAAGCAGTTGTGGTACAGAGGCGCTTATATTAGGTAGTTTAATAATATTGGCATCAGGTGTTGTTGTTAGTTCGCTTAGTTCGGCCAAAGCGTCACTGTGTTTTTGTGCCTCTGTTAATTTATCAGGGAAATTAGCCAGAATACGACTTGTGAGTGAAATATCTTTAGTTTCAACCGCTACCCCCGCTGCTTTACTAAAAGCCTGCACAATCGGAAGAAAAGAATAAGTGGCTAAAGCAGGTGCTTCATCGGTTTTGGTATAGATGATTTTTGAGTTAGGCATGTTGACTCGCTGGATATAGGAAAGAGGTGTTAATCGTTATTATAATATACTAAGTAAAGCTACGCCTTACTGGTGTGAGACTGTAGCCTTACTACACTATCTTGATAAGGGGCATAAGGCGACTTAGATTAATTAGTTAAGTCTCGGAAAAAACCATAACTTGGCTTTTTGCTTTACTGTACACTGCCTATTTTTTATGTAATGTCGAATGACTCTAAGCCTTTATTAGTTTTTTATAAATAGAGAGTTCGAGGTGAAATTTTAGGTTAAATATTAATGAATGTCCTTTTTTTGATGTACCCTTGGGAAAGAGTTGATCCGGAAGATGATTCTACTATTCGTATGATTCATGAATGTGTCTCGCGCGGGCATACTGTTGCATTAGCTACAGTACATAATCTGACGATGCGTGAATCTACAGCGATGGCCTTTTGTAATGTTTTTGTTAAAGAAGAAGTCGTCCCATCAAAAATCACTACTTTTTATAAAAACGCCCGCTTTCGTAAAATTAAGCTGCCCTTAGGTGGCTTTGATGCCATTATTATGCGCTCTAATCCACCGTTGAATGTGACCGCATTAAACTTTTTAGATTCGGTGCGTGATGATGTGTTTATTATGAACGACATTGACGGCCTACGGATTGCTAATAATAAACTATACACTTCATCGTTTGATGATCCGGATAATAAGTTTATTCCAAAAACTTATGTCTCTAAAACGTCTGAATACCTCGAGTCTGTTCTGCAAAATTCAGAAACCGACAAGATGATTATGAAGCCGCTAGATGGGTTTGGTGGCAGCGGTGTCATTATGGTTGAAAAACAAGCACAGGCAAGTTTCCGTTCCTTGCTGGATTTTTATATTAATACCACTAAAGAAGGTAGCTATGTTATTTTGCAAGAGTATGTCGAGGGTGCAGAGCTAGGTGACGTGCGTATTTTAATGCTTAATGGCGAAGCGATCGGGGCTATGAAGCGTATTCCTGCTATCGGTGATGTGCGTTCCAATGTGCATGCCGGCGGTAGTGTGGTTAAACACTCGCTAACAAAAACTGAAAAAGAGTTATGTGCACTGATTGGCCCTAAGTTAGTGCGCGATGGCCTGTATTTTGTGGGTGTTGATGTGATTGGCGGAAAATTAATTGAGGTTAATGTGCTTAGTCCTGGTGGCATTATGCGCATTAACAAACTGAACCGTGTTAAGTTGCAAACTAAAATTATCGATTTTGTCGAAAATATGGTCTATTTTAAAAAGAGTAAACATCACGTTCAAGCACGTAAAATTGAATTCTCAACGGCCATCGATAATGTATAAACTAACGGAATCGGCTTGTCTTAAAGCCATTAAAAAAGGTGAATTATTGCATGCGCAGATCGAAGATGCGTTTGAAATTAAGATTGAAGATTATGGATTCTTTGTCTGTACTGCCATTCACGATGGCCATCAATTAAGCGATGAGTTGGCGGCTAACTGCGCGCTTTCCTCAGATGAGCGTTTATATGAGGAAGATCCGTATACAGGCGAGATGATTGCGTCTATGCCGATTACTTTAATCGCATTAGATTCTCGCTATGAATATGATCTTAATCGTCCCCCTGAGACGTGTATTTATAACGAGGCTTGGGGTAAGCTGGTTTGGACTAAGCCGCTCTCTAAAGAGCAACGCCAAACTAGCTTGGCTAAACATGCACTTTTTTATCGCTTATTAAGTGCGATTATCAAGAAAGTGGAAGCTTTGCACGGTAACTGCCTGGTTTATGACCTGCACTCTTATAACTATGTAAGAATGGCCTCAGAGCAGACGCCACCGACGTTTAATATTGGCACCGAGCAGCTGGATAGTGAGCGTTGGCAGCGTGTGATTACGCATTGGCATAAAACCTTGGCGATGGTTAATTTACCCAATATCCAAACGCGTTCAGCGATAAATGAAGTTTTTTTCGGTAAAGGTTATTTAGCAACTGTTGTAAAACAGAAATTTAAAAATACCCTGGTTTTACCGACTGAGGTGAAAAAAGTATTTATGAATGAAGCATCAGGTGAAGTTTATCCGCTGGTCCTTGATCATTTAAAAGAAGGTTTGAAAGAAGTGATTTTGTCTAATGCGCTGTATTTTTCCAAGCAGCATAAGCCAAAAGTACGCAGTAATAAAACAAAATTACTGTCCTCAAAAATTGATCCGGCGGTTTTAAAGCTGGATAAAAAACTATACCAATTAGCAACCGGCATTGAAACTTTAAGTTATATTAATCCTAAGAATTTAGTCGGTGAAAAGAAGCAGTTTTTTGCTAAGAATTATAATTACACGCCTGAATTTACCTATCGACAATTGGAAATTGATCCTTTTGAGTTCAGAGAAAAATTGTACCGTTTGCCGCAAAATGATATTGCTGATATTTCTATACAGCAGATGTATCGCGATGTGATTGACTCTTATGCGACTAAAATTGATTTATTAACCACGATTGGTACAGACAAGTTTCTGTATAACTCGCTGCGCTACTATGGTGAGCCGAGCGATGAAGATATACAGATGGCCAATTTTTTGTTATTTGCCAAGCCTTACGAGGAGCATCAAGAGCGTAATATCGATGCTAAAGCGGCAAAACAGCATTTTTTAGAAGCGCTGAAAGTCTATAATATTCAATGTAAAGTTGAGATAACCGATAAAATTATTGCTTCAGCAATGGTCGATAACGGTAAAAAAGTTATTTTAATTAACAAGTCGATGCGCATGAATCAAGTAGAGATTGATGCTTTGATTCATCATGAATTGGGTGTGCATATGGTCACTACAGTCAACTCCGATTTGCAGCAGCTGAAAATATTTAAACTGGGCTTGCCAGGTAATACCTATACTCAGGAAGGGTTAGCTATTTTGGCTGAATATATGACCGGTAATATGAATTTGCCACGCCTACAAACTTTGGCCATGCGTGTTATTGCGGTAAAAATGATGGTAAATAATCATGACTTTAGTCATACTTTTAATACCTTGGTTAATGATTATAATAGTCATGTCGATGATGCATTTCGCTTAACCGCTCGGGTTTATCGGGGCGGCGGTTTTACCAAAGACTTCCTGTATTTACGCGGGGTGAAAGATGCACTAAAAGCTTATGACCAAGGTTCTTTGGAGGGGCTTTATGTGGGTAAAACAGGCTTTTCTTATCTAAAAATAATTAATGAAATGATGGCGCGCGGTATGGTGGCTAAGCCCACTTATTTACCTATGTATTTGAAAAAAGAGATGCAGATTAAGCAGAATCCTATTTTAGATTATTTAATGTATTCAGCGCACTAATAGAGCGGGCTTTTCCTGTAGGGCGGACTTTAGTCCGCTTGTATGTAACTTTACATGGGCGAATAAAAGCCCGCCTTTTTATCTTTTTTGTTAAATGTCTAACCCGCCTACGTCTCCCGCTTTTGTTATTGATCGGCAAGCACTACAAGAATCGATTGAACTGTTAAATGACTTACGCGCACGGTCGGGTTGTCGGGTGCTATATTCTATAAAAGCTTTACCTTTTACGCCCGTTTTAAAATGGCTCAAGCCGCATGTTGATGGCTTTTCTGTGAGCTCTTTGTTTGAAGCCCAATTAGCCTTTGAGGTAGTGGATAAAAAGCAAAGTATACACCTGACTACGCCAGGTATTAGACCTGATGAAATCACTCAACTGAGTCAGATGTGTAGCCATATTAGTTTTAATTCATTGAATCAGCGGCAGACATTTTGTAGTACAGAGCATGAAGCTGTATCTATGGGGTTGCGGGTTAATCCGAAACTGTCTTTTGCGTCTGATGAGCGCTTTGATCCTTGTCGCTTGCATTCAAAATTAGGTGTCGATATTAATACCATTGATGCACAGCATATTGCAGATATTACCGGCCTACATATTCATACCGTTTTTTCACAATGTGATTATGCGTCTTTATTGCAAACCTTAGATAAATTACAGCAGCAGTTAGGCGAATTTTTTACTCAACTGCAATGGTTAAATTTGGGCGGTGGCTATTTATTCAAAGATATTAAGGAGCATCAGGACTTTATCCAACTGATACGAACATTACGTCAGAAATATGCTTTAGAAGTCTATATCGAGCCTGGTAAAGCGGTGATTGGTGATGCGCTAAGCTTAGTAGCAACAGTCATTGATTGTTTTATTAGCGACGCTAAAACCATTGCGGTTTTGGATACCTCGGTTAATCATAATCCGGAGGTGTTTGAGTATCAGCGCCAGCCTGAAATATTAGAGAGTAATGACTTAGGTGCTCATCAGGTCATGTTGGTCGGTTCGACTTGTTTAGCAGGCGATGTTTTTGGTGAGTATCCTTTTATGCACACTGTAAAAATAGGTGACACTATCACCTTTCCTAAAGTAGGTGCTTACACTTTGGTGAAAGCAAATCGTTTTAATGGTTATAACTACCCAGCCATCTACAGTGACGATGCCGGTATTCTAAGCTGTTTAAAACGCTATGATTACGCTGATTATCGGCAACATTGGTTGGTGGATTGATTTTTTAAAAGGTGAGTATGATGAAAGCAGTAATAATGACCAAAGCGGGCGGCCCAGATGTACTTGAATATACCGAAATAGCAGAACCTGAAATAACAATAGCGACCCAAGTAAAGGTAAAAATTCATGCAGCAGGTGTAAATCCAATTGATACTAAAGTACGCCGGATGGCGATGTTTTATCCTGATAAACTGCCGGCTGTCTTGGGTTGTGATCTTGCCGGTGAGGTTGTTGCTATTGGTGCAGGTGTCACAAAATTTAATATAGGTGACAAGGTTTGGGCTTGTCATGGTGGTTTAGGTGGTGCGCAAGGCTGTTACGCAGACTATAGCGTGCTTGACCAGCGCTGGTTAAGTCTGATGCCTAAAACATTATTTACCACAGCGGCTGCAGCGCCTTTAGTTTTAATTACTGCTTGGGGGGCTTTATTTGATCGAGGGCGACTACAAGCTGGCGAAACAGTATTGATTCATGCTGGCGCGGGTGGTGTTGGCCATGTTGCTATTCAACTGGCTAAAATCAAAGGTGCGCGTGTGATTACTACGGTTAGTAGTGTTGACAAAGCTGAGCTAGTTAAATTGCTAGGTGCAGATGAGGTTATTTTATATAGCCACGAAAATCTCCTAGAGTGTGTTAATAAATTGACCCATGGGCAAGGCGTAGATTTAGTTTTGGATACTGTTGGCAGCGATGTTGTTGCACAAAGTATCCCGTTAACGGCATATTTTGGCCGTATTGTGACCTTATTGGCTATTGGCGATATTGACTTATCTGAGGCTAGAGTGCGTAATTTAAGTATTTCTTTTGAGTTGATGTTAACACCGATGTTACGCTGCCTGGATAAGGCGCGCGACCAACAAGTGGTCATATTAAAGCAATGTGCTGATTTGATTAATGCGGGAGAACTTCAAGTCTACGTTGCGCAAATAATGCCGCTAGCAGAGGCGTCTCGAGCGCATAGCCAAGTTGAGCAAGGTCATGGAAAAGGCAAGGTAGTGCTGACACTCATTTAATTGGCCTCGATTATGCTTGTTATTTATTGAAGTTAATAATAAATAAGAGGTGACGAAAATGAGTGCAATATACGAATCCAGTGCTATTGAGCTAAGCCGTTTGGCTTTTATCGACACTTTAACGGCTGAGTTTACAATGCGTACAGGCGTCGGCGTGTATGTTTATCTGAGCCCCGTTGATATTAATAGTTTGTTTGGACATTATCTAAAAGAGAGTCAGACAATTGCTATTTTTGTTAGGCAGTATGTTAGGAATTATTCGATTGAGAATAATATTTAAAATCACGCTTAAGAAGGTGTATCAAATAACATCGACAACATCAAGTGCCGACATTCGAGGCTAGAAGGCAAGACCCTGTGTGAGTAACGAGAAAATAATAACCTATAGGAGCGGCTTCTAGCCGGGAAAAATACTGCGGTGTTGTTTTCCCGGCTAGCAGCGGCTCCTAGGTAAAATGTTGTTATTGAAAATAAAGCTTAATTTAGCGTTTTCTAAAAGCCTTAAAACGTATATCGAAAATAATGATCAATCAGCAAGACAGCAAATAGCAGCATTAGATAGACAATTGAATAAGCAAAAGTCTGCATCGCTGTTTTATCTTCTTTGGTGTACATCATTTTGATTGCCAAGTAAATAAATCCTAAGCTCAATAGCGCACTAGGTAGCAAATATAGCAAACCACTCATGCCCGTAAGATAAGGCAGTAAGGTGACGATAAATAATAAGATAGTATAGAACAGAATATGTAAGCGGGTAAATTCGGTGCCGTGTGTAACGGGCAGCATAGGAATGTTTACTTTTGCATATTCATCACGTCTAGCAATTGCAAGCGCCCAGAAATGCGGCGGCGTCCAAACAAAAATCAATAGAAACAGCAGGAGCGCATAAGGGTGAACTTCGCCGGTCATAGCGCACCAACCTAAAAGAGGCGGCGCTGCGCCAGCGGCACCGCCAATGACTATATTTTGTGGCGTCATGCGTTTTAAATACACAGTATAAATAATGGCATAACCAATTAACGACACAAAAGTGAGTATGGCGGTTAGTGTGTTAACCAGAAAAATCAGGATCAACATGGCAGCAATACCGAGTATTGCAGCAAAGGTCAACACATTAGTTGAGTTTAGATCACCTTGAGGTAAAGGACGATTTTTCGTGCGCGCCATTTCGGCATCGGCTTTCTGATCTATAAAGTGGTTAATGGCCGCCGCAGATGCTGAAGCTAAGCCGATACCTAATGTTGCGTAAATAAAAAGTGCAATCGGTGGCATTCCTGGAACGGCCAATAGCATACCAACATTTGCAGTAAATACCAGTAATGCAACGACTCTAGGCTTACATAATTCAAGGTAATTTTTCCAAGTTATATTCTTTTTTTTGTTTGTCATGTTTAATGGCTATTTGAGATAAAATGATAGGCTTAATATTTTATCGTTCACTGTTCAAGGAAGGTAATAATGATAGTTCGTCTTTTTATACTTTTATTTTTTTATTCATTCAGTGTTAATGCCACTGAAGTCCATGAACGCATATTAGCGAATGGACTTAAAGTTTTAGTTAAAGAACAACATAGGTCACCTGTCGTTGTTACGCAAATCTGGTATAAAGTTGGTTCAAGTTATGAACCTTCTGGTATGACCGGTATTTCCCATATGCTTGAGCATATGATGTTTAAAGGTACAGACAAACACCCAGCAGGTGAGTTCTCTAAAATCATTGCGGAAAATGGCGGCAGGGAAAATGCATTTACTGGGCGAGATTATACCGCATATTTTCAAACCTTGGAGAAGTCACGACTAGCAATTAGTTTTGAGCTGGAAGCGGACAGAATGCAGCATTTGCATTTACTTGCAGATGAGCTAAAAAAGGAGGCGCAAGTCGTCATGGAGGAGCGGCGTATGCGTACTGAAGATCAGCCACGTGCAAAATTGCAAGAATATTTGCTGGCCATGGCGTATACCAATTCACCTTATAAAAATCCCGTGATTGGCTGGCCGTCAGATATTGAGAATTATCAAGTTGAAGATTTACAGCAGTGGTATCAAGCATGGTATGCACCTAATAATGCTACTTTAGTGGTCGCGGGTGATGTGCAGGCAGAAGAAGTATTTAAGTTAGCTGAACAATATTTTTCTGCTATTCCGGCTCAGGTTATTAAACCACTAAAGCCACAAAAAGAAATGCCGCAAGTCGGCGTTCGGCGTATGGTCGTGCAATTACCTTCGGAAGTACCTTATGTATTAATGGCCTATAAAGTGCCAAGCCTAAAAGTCGCGGAACAAGATTGGGAGGCTTATGCCTTGGATGTGCTTGCTGGCGTGTTGGATGGCGGTGATAGTGCGCGCTTAGCAACACGATTGCAACGTGGTCAAAAAATTGCCAGCTCAGTTGGTGCGGGTTACGATTTAGGCGCTCGATTAGAAGAGTTGTTTTTATTTGAAGCGACACCTGTTAAAGGCAAAAGTTTATTGGATATGGAAATAGCCTTAAAAACAGAAATACGTGCCTTACAAAGGGGGTTGATTGACGACAAAGAATTGGCGCGTGTTAAAGCTCAGGTCTTAGCACATTCAGTTTATGAGCAAGACTCTTTATTTTATCAAGCCATGAAATTAGGTATGTATGAAACGGTTGGTTTAGGCTGGCAAGCATCAGAAGCGTATCGGCAGAAAATTAATCAAGTGACCGCCATGCAGGTGCGAGCGGTCGCAGAGAAATATTTAGTGGAATCACAATTGAGTATTGCTTATTTGGAGCCTCAAAGTATGACAATGGAAAATAAAATGGGAGTTAACCATGCGCATTAAGCAATTAATTATTGGTACATTATTGGCTTGGTGTACGACGCAGGTCTTTGCTTTAGCACCTATTAAGCATTGGCAAAGTAGTCAAGGTGGTCGTGTTTATTTTGTACAAAGTACCGGCTTACCGATGGTCGATATACGATTGCAGTTTGATGCAGGAAGTGCGCGTGATGGCCAGCATCAAGGTATTGCTGCGCTGAGTAATCAATTGTTGGCAACCGGAGCGGGAGCATGGAATGCCGATCAAATTGCGCAGCGTTTCGATGCGGTCGGAGCTCAGTATAGTGCGAGCGTTAGTCAAGATTATGCGCAGATGTCGGTGCGGTCATTAACTGATAAACCCTTACTTGATCAGGCTTTAACTACTTTTCAAGCGATTACATCCTTGCCGCAGTTCAAGCAAGATAGTTTTCTGCGCATTAAAAGCCAAATGTTAGTAGAGCTTAAACAACAGCAAGAGCGACCTGACTATATTGCTAAAAAAGTATTTTATCAGGCCTTATATGCTCAGCATCCTTATGCGCATTTAAGTAGTGGCTCTATTGAAAGCCTGAATGCGCTAACATTAGCCGATATTGAGCAGTTTTATCAACAATATTATGTCACTAAGAACGCTATTTTAGTGATTGTCGGTGATTTAACCGACGTTCAGGCACAGCATATTGCGGAGACTTTATATGCCCCCTTAGCATTAGGCCAGTCGGCTAAGTCGCTAGCAAATGTTGTCCTGCCGAGTAGTGGAAAGATTGAACATATCGACTTCCCATCAACGCAAACCCATGTTTTGGCTGGGTTGCCGGTGTTATCCATAATAGATGCAGATTATTTTCCCTTGTATGTAGGCAATCATATTTTGGGCGGGAGTGGTTTAGTTTCAATATTGTTTAATGAAATTCGTGAACAACGCGGTCTCGCTTATAGCGCTTACAGCTATTTTTCTCCTTTAGCAGAAAAAGGGCCTTTTACGCTGGGCTTACAAACGCAAAATAAACAAAGCACAGTGGCGATAGAAGTATTGCAAAAGACTTTACATGATTTTATAGAAAACGGGCCTAGCGAGGCTGAGTTAGTCGCAGCAAAAAGAAATATCACGGGTGGCTTTGTGTTGCGCATTGATAACAATAGTAAACTGCTAGATTATGTAGCAATGATTGCTTTTTATCAGTTACCTTTAGATTATTTGGCAACATTTCAAAGTAAAGTGTTAGCCTTGAGAAAAGAGGACATTAAAGCCGCCTTTAAGCGCCGAATTCCGGAAAATTTATTGCAAATTATCAGTGTCGGCGGTGCAAGTGAGTAATAAAGTTAAGATTATTGGGGGGCAGTGGCGCGGTCGTAATCTGTCTTTCTCTGATGTTGAGGGTTTGCGCCCTACGCCTATTAGAGTTCGAGAGACGTTATTTAATTGGCTGCAATATGATCTGTTAGGTAGTCGCTGCTTAGATTTGTATGCAGGTAGTGGCGCACTAGGTGTTGAGGCTGCTTCGCGCGGTGCAAAGCAAGTTGTTCAAGTGGATAATAATGCGCAGATATGCCGTCAGTTAAAGGCAAATGCTGATATGTTGGCAGCACCGCAAATAAAAATTGTGCAACAGGATGTGCATCATTATTTAGCAGGCGATGCCGAGCCGTTTAGTTTGGTATTTTTAGATCCTCCTTTTGCCAAAGGTCTGGCACTACAAACATTAAATTGGCTGGAAGATAAACTATGGTTAGCACCGCATGCCAAGATTTATGTAGAAGTAGAAAAGCAATTGCCGCTGGCGGGCGTACCTGAAAATTGGACTTTGTTGAAGCATAAGGTAGCGGGTGTTGTCGCTTATAATTTATTTGAGCGTGATGACTAAGGAGTAAGAGGTTAATAACTTGAGCAGGCGTAAAAAAGCTTTAGCTTTTTTGTCAGGCACAGCAATAACTAAAGCTATTGCACTCCTTATCCAATGTCGAACTTTAATAAAGGCTCATTCCTAAGCTATGCTGCCGGCGGGGCTTTTAGTCGCGATTGCATATAAGTCACGGCAAAGCCCCGCCGACAGAATGTATATATTGGTCTCGTTTTAAATAGCGAGTCCAAAAAGTTACCATTTGCAATATTAGCAAGGTATAATTATCGGTTTTAAAAAGTAACTGTGCATTTAGAAGTGCCGACATTTTGATAAAATAATGAATATAACGGCAATATACCCAGGCACTTTTGATCCAGTCACTAATGGACATATCGATATTATCGCTCGAGCTGCGCGCATCTATCATAAAGTAATTGTTGCGGTTGCGGTTAATAGCAATAAATCGCCTTTGTTTGAGATTACTCAGCGAGTCCACTTATTGCAGCAAGTTACTGCTGACTTTGAAAATGTTAGCATTATTGGCTTTGATAATTTATTAGTTGATTGTGCTAAGCAGCAGGGTGCAAGTGTCATATTGAGAGGTTTAAGAGCAATCTCGGATTTTGAATATGAATTTCAGCTGGCCGGGATGAATCGTCGCTTATCACCTGATTTAGAAACTATGTTTTTAACACCGGCCGAGCAATATGAGTTTATCTCTTCTAGCATGATTAAAGAAATAGCAAGATTAGGGGGCGATGTTTCCAGCTTTGTCCCTGAAATTGTGCAACACCAATTGTTTAAAAAGTTTAATAGAGGATAAGAATGTCACTACTGATTGATGATGAATGTATAAATTGCGATGTTTGTGAGCCAGAGTGCCCTAATGGTGCGATTTCACAAGGTGAAGATATTTATATTATTGACCCCAACCTGTGTACTGAATGTGTAGGGCATCACGATGTACCGCAGTGTATAGAGGTGTGTCCGGTGGATTGCATTGATAAAGATCCTGCTAAAGTGGAGAGCCAGGATTCGCTTTATCAAAAGTATCTAAAATTGACTGCGTAACCTTCGGTTAAGCGATTCATATTAAGGGGTGCAAATAGCGCCCCTTTTTTGTTTAATTTGCCAGTGAAATTTTTAATTCATGCTTGGATTTAAGCAAGCACAGCTTATTTATCAGGGTTGAAAAAGTCAACGACATGTTTTAATAATATTTAACTTTGGGTAGTGGGTGAAATCTGTGATTTTCAATATAATTGAAGTTACGACATTTC